>JBAPYE010000590.1:0-3307 GCA_049284575.1 Desulfobacterales bacterium | reverse complement strand
TTGCGGCGGTTTCGGGGATGACGCCGGTGTAGCCGTCGAAAGCCACGGCCCGCTCGGCGATGGTGCCGGAGCCGACCCGGGTGTGGTTGCGGCCGGTCAACAGGGCCGCCCGGGTGGGCGAACAGATGGCGGTGGTGTGAAAGGCATTGTAGCGCAGGCCTTCCTCGGCCAACTTGCTCAGCGTGGGGGTATGGACCTCGCCGCCGAATGTGTCGGCGATGCCGAAGCCGACATCGTCGAGCAGGACGATCAGGATGTTCGGTGCACCCTTCGGCAGCCGCTGCGGCATCTCGGGCCATTGCATGGTGGAGTCCTGCAGCCGCGGCTTGGCGACACCCGCCATTGGTGTCGGCGGAAACGGCAGAACCGAACCGTCTTCGGGGGCGGCGGCAAAGGTTACGCCCGCAATGAGGGCATAAATGGCAGCGGCGATGAGGCTGGGTTTGGTTCTCATGGTTCTCCCTCCCGCTATTTGGTGGGCAGATACTTCACCGTGAACTTCTCGATTCCGCCGTTGAATGCAAACGGTGCACGATCGTAATAGGAGGGGGAGACAGGCGAAAAGCTGTCCCGGCCGACGTCGAAGGTGTCGTTGCCGCTCAGTGCATACCCTGTGGTGCGCGATACGCGGCCCCGGCCCATCGCCTTGCCGTTGACACGGATTTGCAGATCCATGGGGCCGTTGCGGACTCCGGGCTCGAAGCGCGACGCGATCTCGATCTTGACCTTTCCCGTCGGCAGGTCGCCGGTTGTCTCCACGCGGGTTCGTTCGATCTCGTAGAGGTTGTATTCGTAGAAGATCTTTCCCTCGTCGACCCAGGCGGCGATGCCGCCCGAGAAGCCGCCCACCGCATAGAGCACGCCGCTGGTGTCGGGTTTTAAGTCGGCCTCGATCGTGACGAGACTGCTGCGCAGACCGAGCTTGGGTGCGGTGGCTTCCGGGACTTCGATCACATCGGCCGTGTAGTGGAACTCGGTGGCCGGGTTCTGCTGGACGAACTCCGGGTGCAAGCCCACCCACAGTCCGCCGCCGATCGGGAAGGCTTTGTTGGCCTTGGCCTCGGCGAGGAACAACTCGACCATCTGCGCAACCTTTTCCGGGCGGGCCTCGGCCAGGTCGTCGGCCTGTGAGAAGTCGCTGTGCAGGTCATACAACTCCCAGGTGTCCTTGTCCGGTCTCCATTGAAAGATGGCCGGGTCGATACCGGGCTGCCAGGGGACGCGCGGGCCGAAAACCGATGCCATGAAGCCGTCGTGGTAAATCGCCCGGCTGCCCATGATTTCGAAATACTGGGTCTTCTTGCGGTCTGGCGCATCGGCGGAATGGAATGCGGTGACCATGCTGACGCCGTCCATGGGGTCCTGCGTGACGCCGTCTACGATCGTCGGCGCTTTGATGCCGAGAATGTCGTAGATCGTCGGCACGATGTCATTGACATGATGAAACTGGTTGCGCGGCCGCTTATCCGGCGGGATCGATTTCGGCCATGACACCGCCAGGGGGTTGCGCATACCGCCGAAATAGGCCGCGAGCAGCTTCGTACCCCTGTATGGGGTGCTTCCCGCCCAGGCCCAGCCGGCGTGATACATGTTTTCGAACAGCGGTCCGCCGAGGGCCTCTAATCCGCCGTTCTCGTCGACCACCCGCAGATGATCCGCTATTTTCGTTGTGGTACCACTCTGGGCCAGAAACTCGCTGATGGTGCCGTTCTGGCCCTCGGCGCTCGAGCCGTTGTCGCCCCAGATGTAAAAGACCAGCGTGTTGTCGCGGATGCCCTGGCGGTCGAGTTCGTCGAGCAGCCGGCCCACCTCGGCATCGGTCTGCTCACAGTAGCCGGCGAAGACCTCCATCAGGCGGAGTTGGAAGGGCCTTTCCGCCTCCGGTATATCCTCCCAGGCCGCCAAGGTCTCCGGGCGGGGCGTCAGATCGGTGTCGGCCGGGATGAAGCCGAGCCGCTTCTGGCGCGCGAAAACCCGCTCGCGCATGGCGTCCCAGCCGTCATCGAATTTGCCCTTGTACTTATCCGCCCATTGCTTCTGGACATGATGCGGCCCGTGAACCGCGCCCGGTGCCCAGTACATAAAGAACGGCTGATCGGGGGCCAGGGCCCGCTGCTTGCGAATCCAGCCGATGGCCTTGTCCGCCAGGTCGTCGTTCAGGTTGTAGCCTTCGCGGTGGATCGGCGGAAGTCGGTTGAAGTTCTCCACCAGGGCCGGCTCCCACTGCGAGGTCTCACCGCCCAGGAACCCGTAGAAATAGTCGAAGCCGATCAGCCGTCCCGTGGGCCAGCGGTCGAATGGGCCGACCTGGGAGGTTTCGTTGTGGGGCGTGTTATGCCACTTGCCGAAGGCGGAAGTAGCGTAGCCGTAGTAGCCCAAGACTTTGGCCAGCGAGGCGCTGGTCGCGGGCCACATGCCGGTGTAGCCGTCCCAGTCGTTGCCCAGGGAGGCGATCACGCCGGCACCGACGCGATGGTGGTTTCTGCCGGTCAGCAACGCCGCCCGCGTGGGTGAGCACATGGCCGTGGTGTGGAAACGGTTGAACGAGATGCCTTCCTCGGCCACTCGCGACAACGCCGGGGTATGAATGTCGCCGCCATAGGTGTCCGGCAGCGCCGGGCCGGCGTCGTCGATCAGGACGATGAGGATGTTCGGTGCGTTCTTCGGCAGGCGTTGCGGTTGGGGAAGCGGTTTGTAGGTCGACTCCTGCATCGTCCGGGCCGCTGTGCTGCCCGAAGGCGTCGGCGGAAACGGCAGAACCGAACCGTCGTCGGGGGCGGCACCGGCAACCGCGAGCGTCAGCAGCAGGGTCAAGATCACCGCGCAGCCGCAAGCACCGGCACGCGGCATGAATTGACCCGTCATTGCAGCATTTTTGATAAGCGGCGTTTTCATTTTCTTTTCTCTGATGTTTGGCGCCACCGTGACGGCGCCCCGCTTCAGGCGTGGCATTGTTCCAGAATGACTTTCATGGTGGATCGTTTTCCACAGGGTAAGTCCCTCGACCAGATTGCCAGATTTGATCCTCGATAGGTCCGTCGGATTCCAGTTGCGGGTTTAAAATTTCAAGTTCACGTTGAAATTGACGAAGTGGATGGCCGCATCGTCGTATTGCCCTGAGACGTTTCCCGCCAAGGGCCCGCGGTCGAGCGACATGTCCAGATCGCCCATCCATAAAAGGGTGTAAGCGAGACCCAGGGTCAGCTGCTGCGACCAGTCGTAGCGCGCGCCCGCGCCGAAGCGCCACGCCTCCCCGACCGGCAGATCCGGCGTGCGATCCTCGTCCTCCACCAAAGAGCTGTCATAG
>JBAPYE010000589.1:0-12294 GCA_049284575.1 Desulfobacterales bacterium | reverse complement strand
GCACCGACCTGGTGCGCGACCGCGACGGGCGTTTTTATGTCCTGGAAGACAACCTGCGCTGCCCCTCGGGGGTCTCCTACGTGCTGGAGAACCGGCAGGTGCTCAAGCGCACCTTCCCCCAGGTGTTCGAGGCCTCCCGGGTGCGGCCGGTGGACGATTACCCCACCCAGCTGCTGGAAACGCTCACGAACCTCGCCCCTGAGCACGTGCAGTCACCCACTATCGGGGTTCTGACCCCCGGCATTTACAACAGCGCCTACTTCGAGCACTCCTTTCTCTCTCAGCAAATGGGGGTGGAGCTGGTGGAGGGCCAGGACCTGGTGGTCTCCGAGGGCTTCGTCCACATGCTCACCACCAAGGGCCTCAAGCGCGTGGATGTGCTCTACCGGCGGATCGACGATGATTTCATCGACCCGGCGGTGTTCCGCCCGGACTCCCTGCTGGGGGTGCGGGGGCTGATCGGCGTCTACAAGGAGGGCCGCATCGCCCTGGCCAACGCCCCGGGCACCGGCATCGCCGACGACAAGGTGATTTACGCCTACGTGCCCGAGATCATCCGCTATTACACCGGCGAAGAGGCCATCCTGCCCAACGTGCCCACCTACATCTGCCGCGACGACCAGGACCGGGCCTATGTCCTGGCGCACTTGGACCAGCTGGTGGTCAAGGCCGCCAACGAGTCCGGCGGCTACGGGATGCTGGTCGGCCCGCACGCCACCGAGGCCGAGCGCGCCGCCTTCGCCGCCAAGATCACCGCCGAGCCCCGCAACTACATGGCCCAGCCCACCATTTCGCTCTCCCGGGTGCCCACCATCGTGGGCGACCGCATCGCGGGGCGCCACGTGGACCTGCGCCCCTACGTGCTCTACGGCGAGGAAATCTACGTGCAGCCCGGCGGCCTGACCCGGGTGGCGCTGACCCAAGGGTCCCTGGTGGTCAACTCCTCCCAGGGCGGCGGCAGCAAGGACACCTGGGTGCTGTAGGCGGCGGGTTTTTGCGAGCCCGGGCTGCTCTGCCGGGTGCGTGCCGACCGGCCCGAGTCTTTGCCCCGGCCGGATTCCATCCGTCATGGATAGGCTTCAATTGAAGGGGAACTGCCAATGCTCAGCCGTGTGGCCAACGCCATCTACTGGATGTGCCGCTATATCGAACGGGCCGAAAACGTCGCCCGCTTTATCAGCGTCAACCTCAACCTGCTGCTGGACATGCCCTCGGAGAAGGGCAAGCACTGGGAGCCGCTGGTGATGATCACCGGCGACCAGGCGCTGTTCGAAAAAATTTACCCGGACTACACCCAGGCGGCGGTGAGCCGTTTTCTGACCTTTGACCGCCAGTACCCCAACGCCATCCTGACCTGCCTGGCGGCGGCGCGCGAAAACGGCCGATCGATCCGCGAGATCATCTCATCGGAGATGTGGGAGCACCTGAACACCTTCTATCTGGAGCTGGCCGACAACGGCTCCTCGGCCCTGGCCCTGGCCGACCCCCATCGCTTCTACAAGATCATCCAGATGCGCAGCCACCTGTTCACCGGCCTGATGGACTCCACCATGAGCCACGGCGAGGCCTGGAACTTCGCCCGCATCGGCATGATGATCGAGCGCGCGGACAAAACCTCGCGGATTCTGGACGTCAAGTACTTCATGCTGCTGCCCCAGGCGGACCTGGTGAACAGCCCCATCGACAACATCCAGTGGACGGCGGTCCTCAAATCCGCCAGCGCCTTTGAAATGTTCCGCAAAGAGCATCACCACATCACCCCGCGCAACGTGGCCAATTTTTTGATTTTCGACGGCCAGTTTCCGCGCTCCATCCGCCACTGCATCGCCAAGGCCCAGATCTGCCTGCACCGCATCACCGGCTCCCCGCCGGAGTCGGCCAGCAACATTGCCGAAAAGCGCTTGGGGCGCCTCAAGGCCGACCTGGAGTACACCGACATCGACGAGGTCATCGAGCATGGCATGCACGAGTACCTGGACGGCCTGCAAACCCGGCTCAACCAGGTGGACGCCGCCATCGGCACGACCTTCTTCAACCTCAAGCCCCTGATCGAGGCCGCCACCAGCGAGCAGTAGCCCGCCGCCGCCCCCGATCCCCCGAAAGGACCGCCCGTGGGAATCCATGTCGCCCTGAACCACAAGACCTCCTACCGCTACGACCGGCAGGTCGCCCTCTCGCCCCACATCGTCCGGTTGCGACCGGCGCCCCATTGCCGGACGCCGATCCTGAGCTATTCGATGACCGTCGTGCCCCGAACCCATTTCCTCAACTGGCAGCAGGACCCGTTCAGCAATTACCTGGGGCGCCTGGTGTTTCCGCAAAAAACGGCCGCCTTCGAGGTGGAGGTCGATCTGGTGGCGGAGATGATCATCATCAACCCCTTCGATTTTTTTCTGGAACCCGATGCCGAAACCTATCCCTTTGACTATGCCTCCAAGCTCAAGGCGGATCTAACGCCCTATCTGGCCGCACAGCCGGCCGGCGCAAAGCTCAGGGCCTACCTGGCCGAGATCGACCGCAGCCCCAAACCGACCAACAATTTCCTGGTCGATCTGAACCAGCAGCTGAGCCGCGACATCCGCTATCTGATCCGCATGGAACCCAATGTGCAGCCCTGCGAAGAGACCCTGGAGCTGGGCAGCGGCTCGTGCCGCGACTCGGCCTGGCTGCTGGTCAACATCCTGCGCCATTTGGGGCTGGCCGCGCGCTTCGTCTCCGGCTACTTGATCCAGCTGGCGCCGGATGTCAAATCCCTGGACGGGCCGTCCGGGCCGGAAGCCGACTTCACCGACCTGCACGCCTGGACGGAGGTCTACCTGCCCGGGGCCGGATGGGTGGGGATGGACCCCACCTCCGGACTTTTTGCCGGCGAGGGCCACATTCCCCTGGCCTGCTCGCCGGAGCCCCAGAGCGCGGCCCCCATCACCGGGGCCCTGGACGAATGCGAGGTGGATTTCAGCCACAGCATGAGCGTGCGGCGCATTCGGGAAGCGCCCCGCTCCACGCGGCCTTATCCGGAAGCGGTCTGGACGGCCATCGTGGAACTGGGAGAGCGGGTCGACCAAGACCTCTCCGCGGCGGATGTCCGCCTGACCATGGGCGGGGAGCCCACCTTCGTTTCCATCGACGATATGGACGGCGCCCAGTGGAACACCGCGGCCCTGGGAAAGGAGAAGCAGCAGCTGGCCGAAACGCTGATCAAAGGGCTGCGCCAAAAGTGGGCCCCCGGCGGACTGCTGCACTACGGCCAGGGGAAATGGTACCCGGGCGAATCCCTGCCCCGCTGGGCCCTGGGGTGCTTCTGGCGCACAGACGGCCGGCCGGTGTGGCAGGACGACCGCTGGATTGCCGACGTGTCCAAGGATTATGGTTTCGGCGTCGCCGATGCCAGGGTCTTCATCGAAACCCTGGCCGACCTCCTGGGGGTCAGCCGGCGCTACATTCGCGAAGGCTACGAGGACATCCTGTATTACCTGCACAAGGAACAGCGGCTGCCGGTCAACGTGGACCCCGGCGACCCCCGCCTGGAAGATCCCGAGGCCCGGGCCCGCATGGTACGCGCCTTCCGGCGCGGACTGGGGGCGGTGGCGGGTTACGTCCTGCCCCTGCAATACGGCTCCTGGAAAAGCGGGCCATGGCCCTTCCGGGGGGATCACATGTTCCTTCTGCCCGGCGATTCGCCTGCCGGGCTGCGGTTGCCACTGGAATCGCTGCCCTGGGTTTCCAAGGCGGACTTTCCCTACGACCATCCCCTGGACCCCATGGCCGACCGCGGGCCGCTGCCGGAGCTGCACTCCGGCCAGCAGTCTCTGCAGGGACGGCTGGCGGAAAAGATCGGCGAAAGTGTCCGCACCCAGCCCAAACCCTTTGACGACCCGGCACCGGCTCCCGGCGAATCCGCCGCCTGGGTGGTCCGCACGGCCCTCTGCGTGCAGCCCCGGGAGGGTCGGTTGTATGTGTTCATGCCGCCGGTGACCGCCCTGGAAGGGTATTTGGAACTGGTGGCCGTCGTCGAAGCCACCGCCGCCAAGACCGGCTTGCCGGTGGTGATCGAGGGCTACACACCGCCCTATGACCCGCGCCTGGAGGTCCTCAAGATCACCCCGGACCCCGGGGTCATCGAGGTCAACATCCAGCCCATGCACAGCTGGCGGGAGCTGGTGGATTGCACCACGACGCTTTACGAAACAGCCCGGCAGACCCGCCTGGGCACTGAAAAGTTCATGCTGGACGGCCGCCACACCGGCACCGGCGGCGGCAACCACATCATTATCGGCGGCGCCACACCGGCGGACAGCCCCTTTCTGCGGCGGCCGGACCTGCTGCGCAGCTTCGTCACCTTCTGGAACAACCACCCGTCGCTCTCGTTTCTTTTCTCCGGCCTCTTCATCGGCCCCACCAGCCAGCAGCCGCGCATCGACGAGGCCCGGCACGACAGCCTCTACGAACTGGAGATCGCCTTTGCCGAACTGGAGCGCCACACCACCCCGGACCGGCCCTGCCCGCCCTGGCTGGTGGATCGCCTGTTTCGCCACCTGCTGGTGGACGTCAGCGGCAACACCCACCGGGCCGAATTCTGCATCGACAAGCTCTATTCCCCGGACAGCGTCGCCGGCCGGCTGGGGCTGCTGGAGTTTCGCGCCTTTGAAATGCCGCCCCACGCCCGCATGAGTCTGGCCCAGCAGCTGCTGCTGCGCATCTTTGTGGCCTGGTTCTGGCAAACCCCCTATCGCCGGGACCTGGTGCGCTGGGACACACGGCTCCACGACCGTTTCATGCTGCCCCAGCCGGTGCGCGATGATTTCAGGGATGTACTGGATACGCTGAATCAGGCCGGTTTTGCACTGTCCATGGATTTTTTCCACCCCCACTTCGAGTTTCGCTTCCCGATTTACGGACAAGTGGACTGCGCGGGCATGCAGATCGAGCTGCGCCAGGCCCTCGAGCCCTGGCATGTGCTGGGCGAGGAGCCCGGCGGGGGGGGGACCGCCCGCTACGTGGACTCCTCGGTGGAGCGGCTGCAGGTCAAGGTCAGCGGCATGACCGGGGAGCGCTACATCGTCGCCTGCAACGGCCGCCGCGTTCCCCTGCAGCCGACCGCCGTGGCGGGTGTGTTCGTGGCGGGCGTGCGCTACCGCGCCTGGCAGCCGCCGGCCTGCCTGCACCCCACCATCGGGGTGCACAGCCCCCTGACCATCGACCTTTTCGATACCTGGTCCGGTCGGTCCGTGGGCGGCTGCACCTATCATGTGGGGCACCCGGGCGGACGCCACCACGATGTCTTTCCCGTCAACGCCTACGAGGCCGAAGGCCGGCGCAATGCACGGTTCGTTGCCGGGGGCCACACCCCCGGCAGCCGCGCGTCGCTGCCGGCGGCCGAAGTCAACCCCTGGTTCCCCTATACCCTTGATTTGCGCCGCCAGACGGGGTAAGTCGGCCCCTGGCGCCCGATGGCGGCGCCGGCCACCCGCAAAACGAGGCATCGGCTGTATGACCCATCCACCCCTAACCGACCCGGCCGCGCCGACATCCCTGTTCGACGCGTTGGCCTTCCCTCCTAACGCCTATTGCGAGGCGTTTGCGTCTCCGGGAACCCCCCGCGGGCACTGGCAGCCGCTCATCGCGGCGCTGGGTGCCGCAGGCCCCGGGGTACTCCAAACACGTCAGGAGCGGGTCAAGCGCATGCGCCACGAGGACGGGGCGACTTTCAACCCCTTCGACGACCCCACCGGGCGGGGTACTCCCTGGGCCCTGGAGATGATCCCACTGCCCCTCACCGCCGGGGAGTGGGCGGGCCTGGAGGCCGGCCTGGTTCAGCGGGCCAATCTGCTGGAAAAGATTTTGGCGGACATCTACGGCCCCCAGAACCTGATCACAACCGGCGAGCTGCCCCCGGCGCTGGTCTTCGCCAACCCCAATTTTCTGCGCGCCTGCCACGGCATTCAGCCCGCCGGAGACCGCTTCCTGCCCTATTACGCGGCCGATCTCTACCGGGGAGCGGACGGACGCTTCCGGGTTTACCGGGATTACGGCGCCAACCCGGCCGGCCTGGGGTATGCCCTGGAAAACCGGATCGTCATGTCGCGGGTCTTCTCCGAGCTCTACCACAAGACCCCGATCCGTCGGCTGGCGCCTTTTTTCCAGGCCTTCCAGCGCAGCCTGGCCCAGCGGGCCGCCCGGCGGCGGGAGAACCCCGGCATCGTGCTGCTCTCGCCGGGACCGGACAGCCGCATCTATTTCGAGCATGCCCTGCTTTCCCGCTACCTGGGCTACCCGCTGGTCGAGGGCCAGGACCTGACCGTGCGCAACGGCCGGCTGTTTCTCAACAAGCTGGCCGGCCTGGAGCCGGTGGAGGCCATCTTCCGCCATACCGAGGACGAGGGCAGCGATCCCTTTGCCCTGCGGCGGCAAACGGCAACCGGTGTCGCAGGGCTGATCCAGGTCTCCCGGGAGGGCAACATCGAGATCGTCAACCCCCTCGGCAGCGGGTTTGTGAATACGCCGGCGCTTTCGGTTTTTCTGCCCGCGCTCTGCCGTCAGCTGAAGGGAGAGGCGCTGGTACTGGAAAACCACCCGGCCTGGTGGTGCGGAACCGCCGACGGCCGCACCCACACCCTGGCAAATCTGGGGCGATTGATCGTGGGCCCGGCCATGGACCATGCGGCCGCCGCCGATTCCCCTGACGTCCTGGCGGCGGTGGTGCAGGCCGCACCCCACGCCTTCATGGCCCGCGCGCCGCTCCTCCCGGCAGCAGTTCCCGCCTGGGACGGCAGCGGGGTCAGCACCCGCTACACCCTGTTGCGGATCTTTGCCTGCGCGACCGATCGGGGGTTTGAGGTCATGCCCGGCGGCCTGGCGATCACCGCTGCGGACGTGGCAACCCTGACGGGGGACTGCCCCGAGCGGCAGCAGAGCAAAGACATCTGGGTGCTGTCCGACCAGCCGGTGGAGGCCTTCAGCCTCATGGGCGGGCTTCAGGCAGTGGCCGACTTCAGGCGCGGCAGCGACCTGCCCAGCCGGGTGGCCGATCACCTGCTGTGGCTGGGCCGCTACCTGGAGCGCGCCGAGGGACTGATCCGACTGCTGCGATCGGTTTTCCGCCGGCTGGCCGGCGAGGCCCGACCGGGAGACATTCCCGAGCTGCCCTTTCTGCTGAACCTTCTCAGGGCGGACAACACCATTTCCCCGGCGCCGGCTGGCGATGACGGCATCCCCCTCTACCGGGAGCTGTGGGCACATCTGAATGCCGCCCTCTACCAAGAGGATCGGCCCGAAAGCGTGGTCGCCATTCTCAAGCGGGTGCAGGGGGCGGCCCGCAAAGTGCGCGACCGTCTCTCGCTGGACTCCTGGCGGGTGATCAACCGCCTGGACGGTTTTGCCGACACCCCGGCCAGCGACCCGCTGGATCTTCTGGACGACACGCTCTTCACCCTGAGCGCCTTCAGCGGGCTGGCGATGGAGAGTATGACCCGCGGTCTGGGGTGGCGGTTTATGGACATGGGGCGCCGGATGGAGCGCGCCATGAACCAGACCGGCCTGATCCGCATCGGTCTCACCCCGGTCTGCACCGAATCCGGCAGCGCATTAGAGGCGCTCTTGGAGATCTACGACAGCATCATGACCTACCGCGCCCGCTACCGCACGGCCTTTCAGCTGGCGCCGGTGATGGACCTGCTGCTCGTGGACGAGAGCAACCCCAGATCCCTGGCCTACCAGTTCAGCCGGCTGGCCGACCATGTGGCGCATCTGCCCCGGCAAAGCGACCGACGCTTCGCCAGCCCGGAGGAACGCATGGCCCTGGAGATGCTCACCGCTGTGCGCCTGGTGGACCTCACCGGCCTGGGCTGCGGCCCGGGCGGCGCCCCGCAGGCACCATTGGCGGCCTTCCTCGAATCCATGGAGACGCGTCTCAAGGATTTCGCCCAGCAGATCAGCGCCCACTACCTCAGCCGGGTGCCGACAACCCCCCATTTCGCCACCATCAATGGTGAGCGCCAGCCATGAAATACCGCATCACCCATGAAACCGCCTACCGCTATTCGGAGCCGGCCTCCCTCTCCCAAAATGAGCTGTTTCTGCATCCCCGCGAAACCGACACCCAGCGGGTGGTTCAGAGCCAATTGACCATCGTCCCCGCGCCTCAATACCTGCACCGCCGGACGGATTACTTCGGCAACATCGCCCACGTCTTCATGGTGCAGCAGCCGCATGACGAGCTGCGCATGACCGCCACCAGCGTCGTGGAAACCCACCTGCCGGCAACACCGACACCGGCAGACACCCCGCCCTGGGAAACGGCGGTGCACCGGCTGGCCGCCCCCGCGAATCCGGCGGAGCTGGCGGCCTGTCAGTTCGTTTTTGGCAGCCCGCTGGCCGGGGTCGCCCCCCGCGCCTTGGCCTACGTGCGGCCCTCCTTCCCGCCCGGAACGCCGATCCTGGCGGGGGCCCTGGACCTGATCCAACGGATCTTCACGGAATTCACCTACGACAAATCGGCCACCACCGTCGACACCACCGTGGACCAGGTGCTGACCAAGCGCAAAGGGGTGTGCCAGGATTTCGCCCACCTGACCATCGGTTGCCTGCGGGCCATGGGGCTGGCGGCCCGCTACGTCAGCGGCTACCTGGAAACCAAGCCGCCGCCCGGAAAGCCGAAGCTGATCGGTGCGGACGCCTCCCACGCCTGGGCCTCTCTGTTCGTGCCGGATGCCGGCTGGGTGGATCTGGACCCCACCAACAACCTGATCACCGGTGAAAACCACATCACTCTGGCCTGGGGACGGGACTACGGCGACGTCACCCCGGTGAAAGGGGTGGTCATGGGCGGCGGCATCCACACCCTCTCCGTGATGCTGGATGTAGCGGTGCAGCCGTGACCGCAAAGGCCACCGAGTTCAAAATCATGAACCTGAAATTACCAACAATTTCAAATATCTAAAAAACCCCAAGACCTTGTGGTGTTTCGGGTTCATATTTTTGAACCTGCGATTTTTATGAAAAACCATCATTTAATCAATAAGTTGAATTGTTTTTCAGGAAAATTGGGTAAAAATTTTGAACTTTCGCCTGCCACACTGGGAGCGTCCTTTGGGACCCGCTGAGGCTGATTATAATTTAATAATTTCTTAAGATGCTAAAATTAATATATTTTAATCAATTTCAAACGGGAAATAAGAACAAACTGAAAAGTTGGCAGACTGTTTGCTTAGGACAATGCTACCTAATAATTCTTCACCTTTTCTCCTCCTTAACGGCCGATTGACCACCTATCAATCGGCCGTTTCCTTTTGAGTCTCCGGCACCCCGCAAAATCTCCCCGCTCCCCGATAAACGAAGAAACCGCCCTTGCGCCGTCGGGCTTTCGACAGCTTGCCAAAATCAGCCTCCCCCCGCCGGAGGACGACGCCAAAAGTCACGCGCCTCCAGTTTTCACTCATCCGGACCGCCCTATTTGCCGATATAACCTTGACGAAGGGCCCCTCGGCGAACCGCCATCGACTCGATCTTGAAACTCACCAGCAAAGAATGCCAACCTTTCCCGTAATACCGGACCACCTCCCCAACGCACTCAGCCCGGCAAAAACCAGGCAACCATCTTCGACCGTGCGCGCGGGGGCAGGTTTCAAGACCGCGGCCTGCCACCGCATACTGGTGGTCCTTGGACTGCTGCTGATGGGGTTCGGTCTGGGCGGGCTGGTCGCCCGGGGGCTGCTGTCGTCTGCGCTGGAGGCCAAATACCTCGCTCAGACCGCGCAAAAAATGACCTGGCAGGTGCTGCCGGGGCCGTCTCACGAGATCCGTTACCCCGGCCAGGGGCCGTATGATCTGCGGCTGGGCTACAGCAAGCTGCCCGGCTACCTGGAACGACTTCAAAACACCGGTTGGCGGATCGACGAGCAGGCCCGGATCAGCAGCCGCATGGCGCGTGCGGCGGACCTCGGGCTCTTTCTGCCGTATCACGAAAAGGACCATGCCGGCCTCACCCTTTACGACAGCGACCGGCGGCCGCTTTATACCAGTCGGCATCCCACGCGGGTCTATGACAGCTTTGACAGCATTCCGCCCGCGCTGGTGAATACACTGACCCACATCGAAAACCGCGAGCTCTTGGTGGAGGATTTTCCCACCCGCAACCCGGCGGTGGAGTGGGACCGCCTGGCGCAGGCGCTGCTGGAGAAGGCCATCAGCCTGGTCGACCACAAACGCAACGTGCCCGGCGGCAGCACCCTGCCGACGCAGATCGAGAAATATCGACACTCCCCCGCAGGGCTCACCGCCGACATGCGCGAGAAGCTGCGCCAGATGGCCACAGCCAGCCTGCGCGCCTATTTAAACGGCCCCAACACCCTCGAGATGCGACGAAAAACCGTGACCGCCTACCTCAACACCGTCCCACTGGCGGCAACGCCCCACTTCGGCGAAGTCAACGGGATCGGCGACGGCCTGTGGGCCTGGTACGGCCTGGACTTCGACGCGGTCAACGGCATCCTGGCGAAAATGCCGGGCGGCACCCAGGATCATGCCTATGCCAGCGCCTTCAAGCACGCCCTGTCGCTGATCGTGGCGGTGCGCCGCCCATCATATTATCTCGCCACCAACCGTCAGGCGCTGGACAAGCTGACCGACGATCACCTCAATCTGCTGGCCAATGCCCGGCTGATTTCACGCGAATTGGCCGACCAGGCCAGGCAGGTCAGACTGCGCAGCGCCAGCCCGCCCATGGCGCCGCCGGCGGCGCATTTTGCCGACCGCAAGGCCGCCAACGCGCAGCGCATCCGGCTCACCGAGCTGCTGGGCGAATCCCGCCTCTACGACCTCGACCGGCTGGATCTGGCCGTCGAGACCACCATCAACCAGCCGGCGCAGCAGATCGTCAGCCGCTACTTGCAAAGCCTGGCCCAACCGGAAGCCGCGGCCGCATCGGGGCTGATCGGACACCGCCTGCTGCAACCGGAAAACCCGCTGGAGAGCGTGATCTACAGCTTCACCCTCTACGAAAAATCGCCCGCCGGCAACCTGCTGCGAGTTCAGGCCGACAACCTCAACCAGCCCTTTGACATCAACAGCCAGGCGCGGCTCGATCTCGGCTCCAGCGCCAAGCTGCGGACCCTGGTAACGTACCTGGAAATCATCGCCCGGCTGCACGACGAGTTCCGCAGCCTGGATCCTGCCGCCCTGCGGCAGAAGGCGCAGCCCCAGCGCGACGTGCTGGCCCAGTGGGCGGCCGCGCGGATCCTCGCCAAGCCGGACGAGGCACTGGCCGCCACCCTCGATGCGGCCATGGCACGCACCTATTCCGCGGCCCCGGAACCGTTTTTCACCGGCGGCGGGGTGCATAATTTCGCCAACTTCGATGACAAGGACAACGGCCGGATGATGACCGTCTGGGCGGCCACCCGCAATTCGGTCAACCTGGTCTACATCCGCCTGATGCGCGATATCATCCGCCATTACGCCGGCAGCACCCCCGGGGCAACAGCGCGGGTTCTGGAGGACGCCGGCAACCCCATGCGACAAACCTACCTGACCCGCTTCGTCGACAGGGAGGGCCGGGTTTTCATCCACCGCTTCTACCAGCGCCACAGGAAGCTCACCCCGGCACAGATGGCCGAAGACCTCTACGCACGCACCGGCCTTAACCCGCGTCGCTTCAGCGCGGTCTTTCGCTTTCTGGAGCCGGAGGCGCCCTTCGCGTCCTACGTCGCCGCACTCACCGCCCAGGTGCCGGTCAGCGTCAGCCTGGGCGAGAAGACGTTCCAATCGCTCTACGCCGCCCATGCGCCCGAGGCCTACGGCCTGGCCGACCGCGGCTATATCACGCAGATCCACCCGCTGGAGCTGTGGGTGGTCAAAGCCTTGCGCGCCGAGCCGCAACCCGACCCTCAAACCCTTTACGAATCCGGCGCGGCGGTACGCCGGGAAGTTTACGACTGGCTCTTCAAAACCAGCCGCAAAAACGCCCAGGACACCCGGATCCGGTCGCTGCTGGAAGTCGAGGCCTTTGACGGCCTGCTGCGCGACTGGAAACGCCTGGGCTATCCCTTCGAGACCATCACGCCGTCCTACGCCACGGCAATCGGCAGCTCTGGCGACCGCCCCGCCGCCCTGGCCGAGCTGATGGGCATCCTGCTCAACGACGGGGTGTGGATGCCCAGGGTGAGCCTCAGCGGCCTGCACTTCGCCGCCGACACGCCCTACGAGACCCGGCTGTCGCGGAAACCCGCCGCGGGCGAGCGTCTGATGCCGGCCGAGGTGGCCCAGACAATCCGCCGCGCCCTGGCCCTGGTGGTGCAA
>JBAPYE010000588.1:0-11834 GCA_049284575.1 Desulfobacterales bacterium | reverse complement strand
GTCGTTGCCTCGGGTGTATTCCTCGGCAAAATCCAACCGGATTATCTTGGACCAATCCTCATGGATGAGCTTTGATTTTAACGGTGTGGAAAAAATCAATATCACCGCGCAGATTGAAACCGCCGAGGAAACCCATATGAATTTTCTCCGGTCGCTTTTGAAAAGTGCAAAATGCAAAAAAAGCGCAACCAGCAACCCCACTAAAGCCCCGCGTTGGTCCGCCACGAAAAGCATGAAAAAATTGAGCGCGGTCAGGGTAGAAATCAGGAGGAAGGCGCTGGTTCTTTTAGCGTGAAAAAAGGCGGTAAAGGAAAATATACTGGCAAATAAAAAATAGGTCGCCCCATGGGATTTTCCAATGCTCAGCAATTCTCCTATGGCGAAAGAATTCAAGAATTTTTCTAGAACGAAACCGTTTGAATAAAATTGATACAGATAGATTAAAATACACGCAATATTGGAGACCAAAAACAACAGGATCAAAACAGAAAGATTTTTTTTATTGGAGGTCAAATCCATCGCCACAAAAAACAAGACCGTGTAGGATAAAAACTCCCGGTATAAATTTTTAAATGAATTTTCAAAATCCAAACAGAAAAAAAAAGAAATGATAATGGTGGTGAAAAAAAGGCCCAAAGGAAGCAACAAGGGGTTGTCCCTCAATGATGAAAAGCCGATCAAAAAACGATACCAAATCCATCCCGCCAAAGCGATACCGATCCCAATCAGTTCGATGGATCGGGTGTGGTCGAATGGGATGCTGAAAATCACCAGGGCAAGACCCAAGAACATCAGAAGTTCGTGGCGCGTGAAGTCGTATTTTCTCGGCTCGGGCATGAGTGCTTACCGCAGGCTCCGGTTTTCGATCATTTCCACCGCTTTTTGCAAGACATCCCGGGGCGCGATGGCATTGATGTCGTCGCTTTTTTTTATGGCCCGATTTTTGGGGCCCCACGGCCCCCACACAATCGGGTCTGACCCGCCAAAAAGGGTCAGGGTGGGAATCCCCAAGGCGGCCGACAGGTGGTTGGGGGCCCCGTCGACGGTTACGAACAGCTGGCATTTCTGCTGTAAGGCCCCGACTTCCTTGATCGTGTTGGTCCCGATGGCGTAACAACCCGCCCCCCCCGCAGCCGCCAGGCCGAGGGCCTTGAGCCGGTCATCCGGGGCATGCGTGATGATGTGGCAGGCGTTGGGGTATTTTCTCCGGAGCAGATGAATCAACTTTGAAAAGTTGTCCATGGACCAGCAATTCACCGCATCCCGGTTGCTGATATGATATCCGATAACAGGGAAGCCCGCGATCCCCAGGCGTTTGACCTGAGATTCAGCAAAAAGACGGCTGGCAGCATCGATTGTGACCCTTGGAAAAGGGGCTGCCAAGTCGATCCCGATGGAGCGGACAACATCCAGGCTTCTTTCCACTTCATGCTTGTATGAACGGGGATTTAGAGCCGGGATGTTGTAGAAGAAGGAAAGGTGCCGGTAGCGTTTTCTTTGGGGAAAATGTCCCAGGCGGTAAGGGGCGCCGGATGCATAGACGATTTGCCCCTGGCGGCGGCTGAAATGGGAGCGAAGCCCGATCGCAAGGTCAAAACTTTTTGCCCGCAACGATTTCAGGAAGCGGTATTGCTGCCAGGAGGATACGTACCGACGGCCGTGGGTGCTGTGTTTGTGCTTGGGGTAGTGCAGAATGTGATCGATGAAGGAATTGCCCTCCGCGATTTGAGCGTTGTAGGTGGAGGCTACCAGCGTTATCTGCGCATCCGGCAGGGCCTTTTTCAATGCCTCGAAAACCGGGAGCGAGCAAATCAGATCCCCGATATGGTCATCCCGGACCACCAGGATTTTTCTGACACGCTTCAAAAAAACCTCAAGCGGCCGGGCAGGCCGGCGGGGGCTGCCATACAACGCGGCACAGACACCCGCGGAAAATAAGTTTTTGGCCTTTAGCATCACTCGCGTCACTCGCGCTGATCCCCTCCAGGGTGGCCCTTACCCCCGTCAATCCGGACAATGCGACCCGCCCCGGCGGCCGGATGTGGTATTCAAACCCCGGGGGGGATCGCCGGCTGGGGAGAATGGGCCGCTTTCATGGACCCGGTCCTACGGCTCCTGGATGAAAAAATCCGAAATGACCCCCATAAAGCGATTGTACTTGACCGCGTAGTGGCGCAACCCTTTCTTAACGAGGCTCTCCGAAAGGAGCCGGTCTTCTTCCAGAATGGTCTGCGCCCTGGCCTCCCACCCGGGACGGTCCAGCGCCAGGATCTCCTCCACCTTGCGCCGGTAGATTTCCGCCGCGGGAAGCACCGAATAGGCGTTGACAAACCAGGGCATGATTTTGCCCACCTTCTGCAGCAAGAGGTTGTGATCGTCTCCGAAATCCAGGCAGGAGCGGTCGGTGAAATTCTGCAGGCCGGACAGGTCGCCCCGGTCGATATAGCCCAGCTCCGCCGTCAGCCGATAGGCATCCGTGCCGGGGAACGGGTAGAAAAAAGTCCAGCGGTAGCGGCCGGGCTGGGCCTCGGCCATCAGCCGGATGGTGGCCAGGAGATCCTCGCGGGTCTCCCCCGGCAGGCCGATCATCAGGAACACCGAGGTGTGCAGGCCCTCTTTTTTGGCGGTTTCAATCGCTTTCTTGATGGCGGCATTGGTCATGTGCCGACGCATGACCTGCTTGCGGATGCGCTCGCTGCCGCTTTCAACACCGAACTTGACGATCCGGCAGTTGGCAAGGGCCAGGTGGCGCGCCCGCTCGGCGTCGAAAAAATTGACATGCGCGTTTACGACAAAGGGCAGATCGGCCACCTTCCGGTAGGCGCTGCAAAATTGCCGAACGTAATCGCTGTAGAAGGTGAACAGATCATCGTCAAAGATGAACATCCGGATGTTGCGGTAATTATCCAGCAAAAACCGGATCTCGCCGACCACCGCATCGACCTCGAAATGCCGGATGTAGTTCAACTGCTGCATGCTGCAGTTGAGCTCCCGGCGGTAATGCTTGACCATCTGGTGGTTGAAGCAGTAGGTGCACGAGAAGGGGCAGCCGCGGGAGGCCATCAGGCCCACCCAGCCGTTTTTGGCGTCGATGATTTTCTGAAAATCAAAAATGCCGTAGTCTTTAAACGGCAGCTTTTTCAGATCGGGCAGCGCCCGCATAGGGTTCAGGCGGACCTCGCCGTTTTCGATGAAGCCGAGATTTCGAAGCGCCCTGACATCCCTTCCGGCCGCCAGCGTGTCGACAAACTCCAGGAAAGCGTCTTCCGCCTCGCCCCGCATGATGTAGTCGAAAAAACCCGTTTGAAGAATTTCCTCGGGGGCTGCCATGGCGTGGATGCCGCCGCAGACCAGCGGCGCGCTGCTGGCGCTGCGCACCCAGCGGGCGATCCGGCGGGTGTAGGCCCACTGGTTGGTGACCACCGAAAACCCGATGATATCCGGTGAGAGGCGCTTCAACCCGGCGGCGAGCTGGGCCTCCGAAGGCAGCGGGGCGAGTTCCTCGCACAGCTGCCAGAGGACCACCTCGTGGCCGGCGGCCTTGAGGACCGCGGAAAGATGCGCCACGCCGTAGTTGAACCCGAGCTGTGACCCGGTGTTGGGGTAGATAAAAAGGACTTTCATCTCATGCGGTCAGCAACGCTTTGAATTCCCCGGAAGCGGGTGAGAGTTGCGGCCATTGAGCCTTCTTTCGTTTTGAATGCGGCTGATGATGTCATCCACATCCACCGCTGCGGGGTCGGAAAGGGTGTCCACGTGAACGATACGGGCGCCCTGCGGACCCTGGGCGCTCCAGCGGCGGATGAAGCGCATGTTGTTGGAGCCGGCAAAAATCGTCAAACAAGGGGTCCCCACCGCGGCGGCGATATGCTGGCAGGCCGAGTCGTATCCGATAAACTCGTCGCTTTCGGCGATCAGCGCGCCAATTTGGCCGATCGAGTTCTCGATCCCGATGATTCCCCAGGAGAGCCGGGGCGCGGCCGGCGTGGCAAAGGTGCCCTGGGCGGTCGCGCGGCCCGCTGCCCGGGCTTGCGCCAGGAGCGCTTCGGCCGCCGCAATTTCGTCCTCCCCGAAGCCCTTGTCAAGCAAAATCACGGTGCCGGGCCGCGCCAGGAGGGTCAGCAGGAGGTCGCGCTCCAGCTCGGGCCCCACGCGCTTGCGGGGATTTCCGCCAACCCCGAAATTGATGCTGACGATCCGGCGGGCGCCGGCCGTGCGGAGCGCGGCACAATAGGCCTTGGCCTTGCTTGCATAGGGCCTTGGCAGCCACAGGCGCGGATAGCTGAAGCGCGTTTCGCCCAAGAGGCGATCAAGCCAGGCATTGGTGATCTCCGCCATGGACATGGCGCTGCCCGATGTCACATCCGAACGGGTGTCCAGAAAAAAATAGCGCTCCGGCGCGATCAGGGGCAGAACACCCAGCTGTGAGAGCCGCGAGTCGGGATCCAGCAGGACCGTGTGCTCCAGGGCACATTCGGCCAGCTCCCGCTGGATGACGTCCAGCACCTCATGCCAGATTGCCAGCCGCTGCAACAACCCCCCCCGGCGCGCGTAGGGAATTTCCCGCAGCCGGACCCGGGAATTGCCGCCATAAATCTCACGGGCGCTTTTGTTGCCGATAATGACGATCTCGGCCGTCGGCAGGGACGCCAGCAGCCGTTGGATGACGATGCTGCTGATGGCCACATCGGCGCCGACGGTGACCCGTGACAGCAGCAAAACTTTTTGGATGGATCCGAGCCGGGCCATGGCGGGGGCGGCGGTCCGGATGCGGTTGATCCTCTCGGCCAGGTCGGTGGTTGAAAAAATGCCAAAGCGGCCGAGCTGCCGATCGATGCTTTGGCCGGCGGGAATCCGCCGGCAAAAAGCGATGACCTGGGCCATGACCCGGTTGTAGGTAAGCGTCTGGAGCTCTTCGAAGTCATCGCACAGCCGCTCGATGATGATGCCGAAAAGGGCCTGGGCGGCCGGGTCGTTCCAGCGCTGGTTCTCGGAAAACGTGGTCATCTCGCAGAGCAGATCGATATATTCCTCCTCGTAGCGGCAATCCTGCAGATAGTGGTCGAGAAAGGAGTAGGCGATCTGCCGGGCGAGCTTTCGCAGGGGCGGGATCTCCGGGGCTTTTCGGACGTCCGCCCATTTGGCTCTGTAGAAGGAGGCCACCATGATCTACCCGACTTCCCGCAGCAGCTGTTGGCATTCCCCGAGCACCCGGTCGGGCGCGATGGCCGTCATACAGGTGTGATGGCCCAGGGGGCAGACCTTTTCGTGGCAGGGGGAGCACGGGAGTTCCTGGCGGATGACCCGCGTTTTTTCGATATTCATCCCGGTGTAGCGCGGATCGGTCGGCCCCATCAGGACCACCACCGGGACCCCCAAGGCCACCGCATAGTGCCGGGGGCCGGTGTCGTTGGTGATCAGCAGCTGGCAGCGCCGGATCAGGGGCTTTAGCAGGGCCAGGTCGATCCGGTTGAATCCGGTGTCGATCACCGGCACGGCCGTGTTTTGGGCCACCAGGGATGTCAGCGGCGCTTCACCGGGACCCGCGAAAAGGACGATCTTGCATTTCCAGGTGGCCGCCAGGCGGTCGCAGAGGGCGCCGAAGTACTCCGGGGGCCAGCATTTGGAGGAGCCGAATTTTGCACCGGGATTCAGGCCGATGACCATGTCTTCGGGCTGGATGCCCCAGCCGGCGAGCAGCTGCGCCGCCTTACGGGCCGTATCATCGGAAAAAAAGAGGCTGGGCCGCAGATCCGCAGGCGGGCTGAGCCCAAGCCAGCGGCAGATATCGAGGTAGTACTCTGTCATGGGGCGGGGCACGATGCCGGCCTGATCGCGGACCGGCGCGGGACCCCCGGAGAGCAGCAGGCGCCTTACCCCCCGGCGGTAGCCATAGATGGCGCGGGCGCCGCCAAAAAAAACGCTGAGGGTTGAGCGAAAAGAATTGGGCAGCACAACGGCCAGGTCGGGCGTGAGGCGGCGGATTTTTTGAACCAGTGAAAAAAAACCGCGCTGGGACCTGTCGTCGCAGCCGATCACGGCATCAAACCAGGGGCCGGATTCGATAACCCCGTGGGCGTAGCGGCGGATCACCGCGATCATCCGCGCGTTGGGGAAGTTTTGCCGCAAACAGTCGAATGCGGGCGTGGCGGCCACGACATCGCCCACCCAGTTGGGGCAGCGTACCAAAACCGTCCGGATGTCGTCTGGCATATGGCGTCTCGATGGGGATTGGCGGTCTGGGAAACCGGAAAAAAAACGCTGGTCAAACCGTGTAAAATGGCTGTTTCTTATAGCCCATTGCCGGCTTCAAGTCAAAAACGGGTCCGCCGCCCGCCGGGCGCCGCCCAAAGCCGTCCTCCCCGCGGCCCTCGGGTTTTGTTTTGCAAGCCGCGGCCAGGTCTGTTATAAAGGCCATCTCAAATTCCCCCTTTTTGCCGGTTTAGTGACCGTGAGGGACCACGATCCACATCCATCGGAAAAGGAGCCGCACCACCATGCCGATTGAAGCAGACCTGCTGGAGATTCTGGCCTGCCCCAAGTGCAAAGGGCCGGTTAAACTCAACCTCGCCGGGGACGGGCTGGTGTGTGAGGCCTGCCGCCTGGTGTATGAAATCCGGGACGATATCCCGATCATGCTGATCGAAGAGGCCAAGCCGCTCGATGGCTGACGGCGGCTGCGGCCTCGTCTGCCCGCGGAGGCCGGGGTTATGAGCCTGCCGCAGCCGCCAGCGCCCGCCAAACTGGTGGTGAGCCTGATCATGAAAGATCGCGGCCTGCTGCCGGAACTGGCCGCCGAACTGGAAACGGTTTTCGGGCCGCTGGAGATGGTCAGCCGCTGGCTTGCCTTTGACTTCACCCCCTACTACGAAGCCGAGATGGGGCGCCCCCTGGTGCGCCGCATGCTGGCCTTCAGGACGCTGGTGGCCCAGGAGCGGCTGGCCGAGATCAAGCTGGCCACCAACGCCATCGAGGCGCGGCACACCGCTGGCGGGTGCCGGCGGGTCAACATCGACCCGGGGATGCTGTTGCTGGCGCGTTTCGTGCTCGCAACCGGCAAAAATTTTGCCCACCGGATCTATCTGACCAAAGGCATCTACGCCGATTTGACCCTGGTTTACGCCCGCGGCGCCTTTCAGCGCCTGCCCTGGACCTATCCGGACTATGCCGACGATACCCTGTTGGGGTTTCTGCAACAGGCCCGCCGGCGCTACCAACTGGAAATCGACCATGATTAGCAGCATGACCGCTTTTGCCCGGGCCGAGCAAACCGTTGCGGCCCTGACCGTCTGCGTTGAAATTCGAACTTACAACAGCCGCCATCTGGATGTCGTCCTGCGTTTGCCCCACGGCTACCACCCGCTGGAGGAAAAGATCCGCGCGCGGCTCTCCCGGCATCTAGCCCGGGGGCGCGTGGAGCTCAAGCTGACGATCCGGGATGCCTCCGAAGCCGCCAACGCCTATGAGGTCAACCTTGCCAAGGCCTCGGCGTATTGCGATGCCCTGCGCCGGATGAAAGCCGCTTTGGACCTTCAGGGGGATGTTCGCCTGGAGCTGCTGGCCGCAAGCCCGGACCTGATCAAACCGGCCGAGGCGGCCCGCGATCTCGAAGCGGATTGGGCGGTTATCGGTGCCGCCATCGATCAGGCCCTGGAGGCCCTGGTGGCCATGCGGCGCGCGGAGGGCGGCTTTCTGGCCGGCGATTTCCACGAGCGGCTGGGGCGCATCGAAGCCTGGCTGGAGGAGATCGCGCAGGCTTCCAGCGGTCTGCTGGATCACTATCACATCCGCCTCAAGGAACGGGTTGCGGCCCTGACCCAGGGCCTGGTGGAGATCGATCCGACCCGGATTGCCCAGGAGGCCGCGTTTCTGGCGGACCGCAGCGACATTTCCGAGGAAATCGTGCGCGCCCGCAGCCACATCCAGCAGTTTCGCGCCGTCATGGCCGCCGCGGAGCCCGGGGGGCGCAAACTGAATTTCCTGCTGCAGGAATTTAGCCGGGAATTCAACACCATGGGGTCCAAAACCGAAACGGCCGGCGTGGCCCACCGGGTGGTGGACGTGAAGTGCGAACTTGAAAAGATAAGAGAACAGGTCCAGAATGTGGAATAGGGTGCCGGAGGTGCAATGGAACAGACGCTTTTAAACATCGGTTTTGGCAGCACCGCGGTGGTCGAGCGGGTTGTGGCCATTGTTTCGCCCAACTCGGCGCCCATGAAGCGTCTGAAGGACGAAGCACGCGAAGACCGGCGCCTGATAGACGCCACCCACGGCCGTCGCACGCGCTCGATCATCATCATGGACAGCAACCACATCATCCTGTCGGCGATTCAGGCGGAAACCATCTCCCAGCGTTACCTGACCCTCAAAGAGTCCCAGGCGGCCAAGTAACCCCGGTGACGGGGCGGCGGGCTGCCCGGGTGTGGACCATGAAACCAGATCAAAAACCACCGGACCGGCACCCGCCCCCGCCGTTAGACCGGCGCCGCGGCAGGCTTTTTATCATTTCAGCGCCTTCCGGCGCCGGCAAGACCACTCTCTGCCAAGCGCTGCGCGAGCGATTTCCGGCCCTCAAGTACTCTGTTTCGGCCACCACCCGCGCACCGCGCCAGGGCGAGCGCGACGGTGTGGATTATTTTTTTGTTTCCCGGGAAGCCTTTTGCGAGCGGCTCGAAAAAGGCGGGTGGGCCGAGTGGGCGGAGGTCTACGGCAACTTCTACGGCACCTCGGCGGCGTTTTTGGACCGGGCCCTGGCCGCCGGTGAGGACGTCCTGCTGGATATCGATGTCCAGGGTGCCCGCCAGATTCTGCGCATGTACCCGGATTGCGTCACGATCTTCATCATGCCGCCGTCCATCGAGGCCCTTCGCAGGCGCCTTGAAAACCGTGGCACCGACAACCCCGAGGTGATCGAAAAGCGGCTGGTCAGCGCCCGGGAGGAAATGGCGCAGAAGGACCTCTACCGGCATGTGGTGGTCAACGACCACCTGCCCGACGCACTGGCCGAGTTGACCCGGCTGGTGGCGGCGGATGCTCAGCGCTGAGGCCCCCATGAAAAAAACGATCGCAGGACTTTTCGCTGTGGCGCCAGGCTTGGGGTCGTGCCCACTCGGCGGCAGGTGACCGCCGCCATGGCCAAGACCGAGGTGCTCTACGGCATTCACCCCGTCTGTGAAGCCCTGCGCGCAGGACGCCGCAAGGTGCTGGCGCTTTATGCCGTCAACCGCCCCTCCCAGCGGGTCCAGGCGGCCGTTCAGCTCGCTCGCCAGGCGCAGGTGGCCGTTGAGACGCTCTCCGGCGATCAGCTCCAGGCCCTTGCCGGGACGCCGCAGCATCAGGGTCTTGCGGCCAGGGTGGGGGCCTACCCTTTCGCGGACCTGCCAACCGCCCTTGACCATCCGGCGGAAGGCGGGGCCGAACCGCTGGTGGTGATCCTGGACAACGTGGTCGACCCCCACAACCTGGGGGCCTTGATCCGCACCGGGCACTGTGCCGGGGTGGCCGCGATGGTGATTCCCAGAGACCGGGCCGCCGCGCCCACCCCGACGGTGTCCAAGGCCTCGGCGGGGGCCCTGGAGCACGTCCGGCTGGTCCGGGTGGCCAATATCGCCGCTGCCCTGCGAAAGCTCAAGGATCGGGGCTTCTGGGTGGTGGGCATGGACCGCGCCGGGGACCGGTCGGTGTTCGACATGGATCTACGGGGTCCGACGGCCATCGTGGTCGGCGGCGAGGGCCGGGGCATCCGGCCGCTGGTCAAAACCCACTGCGATTTTTTGGTGTCGATTCCCCAACTCGGGCGGATCGATTCGCTCAACGCCTCGGTGGCGGGTGCCATCGTGATCTACGAGGCCCTGCGGCAGCGGTTGGGCGGGATTCCGCTGCCCAGGACCCCGGGCGCCCCGCTGCCATAACCCCAAACACGTGGGAGAAAAAAGATGCAGCCAAAAGCCAACATCACGCTTCAGCCGGACAAGTCGCTGATCGTTCCCGACCGGCCGGTGATCCCCTTCATCGAGGGCGACGGCATCGGCCCGGACATCTGGCGCGCCACCCGCCTGGTCATCGACCGGGCCGTCACGGCCTGTTTCGGGGGGCGGCGCCAGATCGAATGGCTGGAGGTGCTGGCCGGCGAAAAAGGGTTTCAGCAAACCGGCGAATGGCTGCCGGAAGAAACCCTGAACACCATCCGGGCGCATGTGGTGGCCATCAAGGGGCCGATGACGACCCCGGTCGGCAAGGGCATTCGCAGTGTCAACGTCGCGATTCGCCAGAAGCTCGACCTATACGCCTGCGTGCGACCGGTCAAGTATATCGAAAACGTGCCCAGCCCGATGAAGCACCCCGAAAAGATCGACATGGTCATTTTCCGGGAGAACACCGAGGACCTGTATGCCGGCATCGAGTGGCAGGCCGGCACCCCTGAAGCCGGCCGGGTCGGCGCGTTTCTGGAATCCGAGATGGGCGTCCGGCTGCCCCCGGGGTCCGGCATCGGCATCAAGCCCATCAGCGCCGCCAACACCAAGCGGCTGGTGGCGCGGGCGATCGCCTTCGCCATCGACACCGGCAGGCCCAGCGTGACCTTCATGCACAAGGGCAACATCATGAAGTATACCGAAGGGGCCTTCAATCAGTGGGCCTACGAGGTGGCCCGGGAGGAATTCGGGGACCGGACCCTCACCGAGACCGATCTCTGGGAGCGCTACGACGGTCGGGCGCCGGCGGGCAAAGTGGTCATCAAGGACCGCATCGCGGACATGCTCTTCCAGCAGGTGCTGCTGCGCCCCGAGGAGTTTGCCGTGATCGCGACCCCGAATCTGAACGGGGACTATCTCTCCGACGCGCTCGCCGCCCAGGTGGGCGGGCTGGGGATGGCGCCGGGGGCCAATATCGGGGACGATTGCGCGGTCTTCGAAGCCACCCACGGCACGGCGCCCAAGTATGCCGGCCTGGACAAGGTCAACCCCAGCTCCCTGATCCTTTCGGGCGCCATGATGCTGGAGCACATGGGCTGGCGGGAGGCCGCGGACCGGATTCGCCAGGCCCTGCAGGCCACCATCCGGGAGGGCACCGTGACCTATGATCTGGCGCGCCAGATCCAGGGTGCCCGTGAAGTTCGCTGTTCGGAGTTCGCCGCCCGGCTGGCGGATATTCTCGAGTCAGGCAGCACGGGATAGGCGCCGGTGAGAGCGCCAGCCGTCGACAGGCCGGAGCCGATCGGTGCAGGCCGAAATGCGACCCGGGTCGTGGACCGCGTCGCCCGGGCCGGGGCCTGGGTTGCCAACCGTCTTCTGGCGGTTGTGTTTCCCGGCCGTTGTCTGGGCTGCGGCACCCCCCACACGGGGCCCGGACCGAACTTGCCGCCGCCGGCTGCCGGCTTCGACCTGCTGCTGGGCCGCTTTCTCTGCCCGACCTGCCGCAGGGGCTGTCGCCCGGTGGCCTCTCCGCTCTGTCCCCGCTGCGGGCTGATGTTTACCGGCCGGGTGGGGGACGATCACCTTTGCAGCCGCTGCATTCGCAGACCGCCGGCCTTTGTCGCGGCCCGGGCCGCCGGGGTTTACGAGGGCGCCCTGATGCAGGTGATCCACCTGTTGAAGTACGGCGGCAAGATCCAGCTTGCGCGCCCCCTCGGCCGCCTGCTCTACGAGACCTTCCGGCAATGCGGGGCGATGGCCGAGGTCGATCTGGTGGTGCCGGTGCCCCTTCACCGGCGCAGGTTTCGCCAGCGGGGCTTCAATCAGGCCTACCTGCTGGTGCGCGAATGGCCCCGCTGGAGCCGCTCGCCGGAGGGGGGCGGGCGGTCTGTGGTGGTCGCCCGCAAGGCCCTGGTCCGCCGA
>JBAPYE010000587.1:0-1959 GCA_049284575.1 Desulfobacterales bacterium | reverse complement strand
GATCATGCCGGTCACCGTGCCCAGCAGCCCCAGCAGGGGCGCCACCGCAGCCAGCACGCCGATCACCTGGAGATGGTCCGTGAGCGAACGGTTGATCCGCTGCACCGTTTCCTCCAGGATGAAGCGGTCCAGGATCTGATCGCCGCTGCGGGCCTGCAGAAATTGCGTCACCAGCAGGGCGATGGCCCCGCTGTACTGCCGCCGGTCGGGCAGGCGGCCCTCCCGCACGTGCTCCCGCGCCGTGCGAAAGGGCATGTTACGGCGGTAGAGGCGCCGGAAAAAAAAGGCCCGCTTGAAGATCAACAGCCACATCACCAGGCTGACCATCACCAGGGGCGGCATCACCGCCCCCCCGGCGTTCAGGTAGTCCATCGTTTGGCGGAAGAGGTCCTTTAGAAGCTCAGCCATCGCCGTTGCGGCTCTTGTGGACGCTGTTGACCAGGGCCAGGGCTTTTTCCTCCATCTGGCCGATGCGCTTGTCCACGGCCCGGTTCAGGAGGGTGTGGGCCAGCATGATGGGAATGGCCACGGACAGCCCCAGCATGGTGGTGACCAAGGCCTCCGAGATGCCGCCCGACATCATGCGCGGGTCCCCGGTTCCGAAATGGGTGATCACGTGGAAGGTGGCGATCATGCCGGTGACCGTGCCCAGAAGCCCCAGGAGGGGGGCGATGGCGGCCAGCATGCCCAGGGTCGACAGAAAGCGCTCCAGGGGCGGCACCTCCCGCAGGATAGCTTCCTGCAAGGCGTTTTCCATTTCTTCGCGGGGCAGGTGGCAGCACTCCAGGCCCGCGGCCAGCACCCGGGCCACGGGCTTTTTCCCCAGCGCCAGGCAGGTCTCCCGGCAGTCCGGCCAGCGCCGTTCGCCGACCAGGGCCGCAAGGCGCTGCATCAGCTTTTCGGCATCGCAGTTTTTGCGCAGCAGGAACACCACCCGCTCGATCACGATCAGGACGCCCACGGCCAGGATGACCAGAATCGGCCAGACGATCGGTCCGCCCTTGGGCACCTGCTCCCAGAGGCTCAGCTCGTGGGTCAGCTGCCGCAGGGCCGCGCCGCGGGAGATGTCCATGGTGACGGCTTCGGCCTCGCCGGTCATATAGCGCGCGATCTGCCTCTGGATGCGCGGCGCCGGGAGCCGGGAGAGGGCATGGAGCTTCTGGCCGGCTTCGGCGTAAGTCAGGAATCCGATTTCGTCTCCTAGGCGGTAGGCGGCGGTAAAGCATCCCAGGGTCAGGATATCGCCCTCGGTTGCCCGGCCGCTCCGGTCCACCATCGTTCCCCGGCCCAGGGCGACCTCACCCGAGCGCTTGATGTAGTCCTCCAGGGTGGCCACCAGCCGGCGGACGTCCTCCATTCCCGGAAACCGGGCCTGCTCGGCAATGGCCTGGAGAAAGGCCAGGTCCGGGCGATCCAGGGCGCTTTGCAGGTTTTCGCGCCAGAGGGCGGTGGTGTCCTTGGCCGCCACGCGGATCAGCCCCACCAGCTCGCGAATAACACTGTCGGTTTCGGCCAGCTGCGCCGAGAGGGCCGCTTCCTCCTCTTCCAGGGACTGGACCGCGACCGTTAGTTCCCCCACGGCGGTCTCCAGCCGGGCGTTTTTGGCCTCCAGGGTCGCGATGGCCTTGTCCAGAGCGGCCCGGTCCTCGGCGATGCGCGCCCGCGCGGCCGCGGCCTCGGCTTCGGCCGCGCGTTGCTCGGCGGCCGCTTTCTGCATCAGGGCCTGCCGGGTCTGGCGGGCTTCCGTTTCTCGAGCACGCATGTCCTGGCCATGCACTGGCCCGGCACCGGCCAGAACCACCACGCCGACCATCACCACCATCCAAAGACGCGCTTTCATGGGGTCGCCATCCTTCCCACGGGCAGGTTCAGAAGCTCCACCGGCTGCCGCTTGGCCGCGATGTCGATGGCCGTCCGCAGGGCGCGGTCAAAGGAGGACGGCAGCGGGGTCCAGGTCCC
>JBAPYE010000586.1:0-4495 GCA_049284575.1 Desulfobacterales bacterium | reverse complement strand
GTTCTGGGGATCACCTCGCCCCGCCGGCGTCCGCGGATGTTGCCGCGGGCCCCCCGGCGGCGCCGGCCAAGCGGCCTGCGCTGACGCTCGAGGGCATCGTCTGGTCGAACGACCCCAAGGGGCGCATGGCGGTTATCAATGGCAAAATGGTTCGCGAGGGGGATCTCATCCTGGGGGTCAGGATCCAGACCATCGGTGAGAACGATGTCGCGGTGGCGGCCGACGGCGACCGCTGGACGGTGCGCTTTTAAGCGCAGCTGGTCGGCCCAGTAGGCTGCTGGCGGCGCTGATCAGTGCGCTGGGGGCTATTATGGGTTTTGTGAAGAGGGAGGAACTGCGCGCCACATCAGCCAATCGATGTCACTGCAGGTCGTGCTCGAAGATCAGGCCGGACGCCGGGGCCTTGCCGGAATTCCCGGCGGCCCGGGTGGTAAGCGCTGTGACCGCCCGCTCCAGCTGGTCGGTGCGCTGCTGTAAGGTTTTGATTCTGGCGCCGTAAAGATCGGCCATTTCGGCCAGGCGGCTCTGGAAGCGCTTGCGTTCAGTGTCAAGGGCGGTTTCAACGGTGTTGGCCAACTCCCGGCGGTTGGGCTGGGCCGCCAGACCCTGGCTGACCTTGGCCATGCCGGATTCCAGCGTTTTCAGGCGATCATCGGCGGCCGCGAGGGCCGCCAGGGTCTCCCGATTGGACCCGGCCAGGCTGTCTAGGACGTCATCATAGGCCGCAAGCCGGGCTGCCAGTGGGGCGAGTTGACTGCTGATCTCCGTCAGGGCCTGCTGCAGATCAGTCGTATCGGGGACGGCTGCGCTCAACTCGGCCAGCTGCTTTGCCAGGCCGGCGTGTTTGTCGGTTAGGGTGCCATCGGCTTTTTGAAGCTCGGCCAGCCGCTGCTGGAGGGATTCCTCGAGCTTGGCAGACTGCAGCGAGAGCGAGGAAAAGCGCGAGTCCAAATCCTGGGAGAGTTTCTGCACGTCCTCGCTCTTGACGGCGGCAAACTCCATTTTGATGTCCACGTAGGCATACGCCACGATCGCACCGATCACCAGGGGCACCAGGATCGCAAAGATCGTCAGGCGCTGGTTGAGTTTTTCCAGACGCCGGTCCCGGCGCTCCTCCTCGAAAAAAGAACCGGTGTCCTCGTCGTTGCTGCCCAGTTTGAAGCTTTTGGGGTCTGCCATCGGTTTTTATTCCCATTCGATGGTGCTGGGGGGTTTGGAGCTGATGTCGTACACCACCCGGTTGACCCCCCGAATTTCATTGATGATCCGGTTGGAGATGGCGCCCAGCAGTTTGTGGGGGAGTCTGGCCCAATCGGCGGTCATGGCGTCTTTGCTGGTGACCGCGCGGATGGCCACGATGTTTTCGTAGGTCCGCTGATCGCCCATGATGCCGACGCTTTTCAGGGGCAGCAGGACCGCAAAGGACTGCCAGAGCTTGCGGTAGTAGCCGCTGCGGCGGATCTCCTCCAGCAAAACGGCGTCCACCGCGCGCAGCAGGCGCAAGCGGCTGGCGGTCACCTCGCCGATGATGCGGATCGCCAACCCCGGCCCGGGGAACGGCTGACGCCAGATCATCGCCTCCGGCAGCCCCAGGGTCTTGCCCAGCTGCCGGACTTCGTCCTTGAAAAGATAGCGCAGGGGTTCCACCAATTTGAGCTTCATGGTTTTGGGGAGCCCCCCCACATTGTGGTGGGACTTGATGACGGCCGAGGGGCCGCCGAAGGCCGAAACCGATTCGATCACGTCCGGGTAAAGGGTGCCCTGGCCGAGGAATTCGGCGTCCTTGATCGTGCGCGCCTCGGCTTCGAAGACCGCCATGAAGACCCGCCCGATGATCTTTCGTTTCTTTTCCGGGTCGGTGACCCCCTTGAGAGCCGTGAGGAATTTTTTGCCGGCGGACACGAAGCGGATGTTGACCTGCAGGTGCTCCTTGAAAAGCGTCCTGAGCTTTTCGGCCTCGTTGAGGCGCAGCAGGCCGTTGTCGACGAAGATGCAGGTCAGCTGGCGGCCCACCGCGCGGTGCAGCAACAGGGCGGCCACCGAGGAGTCGACCCCGCCGCTGAGCCCCAGAATGAGCTTCTTGGCGCCCACGGTTTCCCGGATTTCGGAGATCGCGTCGGCCGCGAAGGATTTCATGCTCCAGGTGCGCCGGCAGCCGCAGACCTCGAAGAGGAAGGCCTTCAATATGTTTTTGCCCTGCGGGGTGTGGACCACCTCCGGGTGGAACTGGAGCCCGTAGAGGCGGCGTGCCACGTCCTGGGCGGCGGCCACGGGGGTGTTGTCGGTGGTGGCGGTGACCGCAAACCCGGGCGGCAGCCGGGCAATGACGTCGCCGTGGCTCATCCAGCAGGGGGTGGTGGGCTCCAGCGCGCGGAAGAGCGGTTCCCGTTCGGTGATGGTGAGCGTGGCCAGGCCGTACTCCCGCTTGCCGGCCCTTTCGACGCTGCCGCCGAGGGCGTCCACCATGAACTGCAGGCCGTAGCAGATCCCCAGAACCGGAATGCCCAGGTCGAATACGGCCGGATCCATTTTGGGGCTGTCGGGTTCGTAGATGCTGGAAGGGCCGCCGGAGAGGATGATCCCCTCGGGGTTGATCCGGCGCACGTGCTCGAGATCAATGTGGGGCGGCTCGATGCGGCAGTAGACATGGGCCTCCCGCACCCGGCGGGCGATCAACTGGTTGTACTGGGAGCCGAAATCGATGATCAGGATCATGGGCAACCTTTGGCGGGGTGGGGCGCTTTCACGCTTAAAAAGCTATAGTTTTCAAGGCTCTATCATGTTGCGAAGGGGACAAACGGTTTGCTAAAGCGGATCGAATATGGTAAACAGCGCCCCAAATGTCAATGCCTAATCTATAAAGGTTCCGCCGGTGATTGTCCAGATTTATGAAATCCAGACCCCGGCCGAAGCCGATCAGATGATCGCTCTCGGGGTGGACCATGTCGGCAGCGTGCTGGTCTCGCGCGCGGCCTGGCGCCTGCCCCCGATCCGGGACACCGTTCGGGAGGTCCAGGCAGCGGGCCGGCTCAGCAGCCTGATCCCGCTTTTCAGCGATTTCGACGGTGTTGCCCGGGCGCTCGACTACTACCGGCCGGACATCGTCCATTTCTGCGACGCCCTGCCGGTCGGGGCCGGCACCCAGGGCCGGTTGGCAGGGGTTGCCGCCGGTCAGCAGCGGGTCCGGGAGGCCTTTCCCGAAATTCGCATCATGCGCTCGATTCCCGTGCCACCCGACGGGCGGGGGCGCAGCGACGACGTCTTGCGCCTGGCGCGCACCTTCGAAGCCGTTTCCGACTACTTTCTGATTGACACCCTGATGGCCCCGGAGGCTGAAGGCGCCGGCGATCATGAACCGGTCAAGGGCTTCGTGGGCATCACCGGACGCACCTGCAACTGGGAGATCGCCCGCCGACTGGTGGCCGCCACGGCGCTCCCGGTCATCCTGGCCGGCGGTCTTTCCCCGCAAAACGTGGCCGGCGGCATCCGCCGGGTTCAGCCGGCCGGTGTGGACAGCTGCACCCTGACCAATGTCGTGGGAGTTGACGGGCAGCCCGTGCGCTTTGAAAAAGACCGGCACAAGGTTCGCCGTTTTGTCAGCCTGGCCCGGGAGGCCGCCGCGGAGAAGGCCGGGGCGGGAACCTGACACCTTGCCCGGGCGGATGGCTTTGCGGCGTTCGGCGTGCGCCGACGATGCGCCCCGGATCGTGCTAACTGGAGAGGAGAAATCATAGAGATGCTTGAAAGCGGTGATTTGAAAAAAGGCGTGAAAATCGAAATCGATGGCGATCCTTACGTCATCGTGCACTTCGAGTTCGTCAAACCCGGCAAAGGCCAGGCGCTTTACAAGTGCCGGCTCAAAAACATGGTGACCGGCTCCCAGTTCGACCGCACCTATCGATCGGGGGAGAAGTTCAACGAGGCCAACCTCGAAGAACACGAGATGGAATACCTTTACAACGACGGTGAGAGCTACTGTTTCATGAACACGGCGACCTACGCCCAGGAATTCCTGAACAAGGAGCAGGTCGGCGAGGCCATCAACCTGCTCAAGGAAAACACCGTCTGCAGCATGCTGTTTTTCGACCACAGGCCCATCGGCCTGACCCTGCCCAACTTCGTGGAGCTCCGGATCGAACACACCGACCCCTGGGTCAAGGGCGACACCGCCTCGGGGGATTCCAAACCGGCCACCCTGGAGACCGGCCACGTGCTTCAGGTGCCGCCGTTTGTGGAGGAGGGCGAGATGATTCGGATCGACACCCGCACCGGGCAGTACGTCGAACGGGTCAAGAATTGACGGTTCCGCAAAAAGCATTTTGCCCCGCGGCGCGGTGTTTTTGTCGGAAAAGAACTTTGGCGGGCACCGTGGGAATGGAACGGATTTACCCCTCCCATGGGTCTTATGTTCATTTTCTTTTCCGGAAAAGAAAACGAACCAAAAGAAACCGCCCTCATCCCGGAGCCCTGCGGGCTGCCCTGCGCTTCTCACAGC
>JBAPYE010000585.1:0-3782 GCA_049284575.1 Desulfobacterales bacterium | reverse complement strand
GGGTGGGAATAGACCACCCGGATAGCCTCCGCGGCGGCCTCGGTGGAGAGCAGGCCGTGGCAGATGGGAAAGTAAATTTCGGCGCAGATCTTGATCTCCGAGTCGTAAAACAGGTCCAGGGTGCTGTTGACCGACCCCTCGATGGAGTTTTCCACCGGCACCACCCCGTAATGGAAGGCCTGCCGTTCGACTTCGCCGAAAACCTCGCGGATGCTGGGCTGGGGGGTGAACTGGGCGAAGTGGCCGAAGTGGTTCATGGCCGCCATGTGGGTGAAGGTGGCCTCCGGGCCGAGGTAGGTGACCAGCTGGGGGCTCTGGATTTCCCGGGAAACCGACATGATCTCCCCAAAGATGTGGCGCAGGGCGCTGTCGCTGATGGGCCCGGGGTTTTGGTCCAGGATTTGCCGGAGGACGACCGCCTCCCGCCCGGCATCCAGGACCGGGGCCCCCTGACGCGCTTTCAGCTGGCCGATCTGCTTGGCATACCCCAGGCGTTGGTTGAGCAGCGTCAGCAGCTCCCGGTCGAGGCTGTCGATCGCCCCTCGGAGGCGCTCCAGTTCCGGGGGGGGGTTATTTTTCGGTGATGGTTTCATCGATTTTGTATCCGAAATGCCGGCCGCTGGCTTCCACCGCCGCCAGGACGGTGTCGCCGGGTTTGAGGGTGACAATCGAGACCGGCCGGCCGTCCGGTTGAGTCAAACGGACGGTTTCGGCGTTCTGCAGCAGAACGCTGGCCGTTTTTTCGCCGATGGCGGCCGTTACCAGCATCAGCGGCCGCTTTTCGATCTTCAGGCGCCCCACCACCCCGGGGACGGTGTTGCCCTGGTAGTCGACGATCTGGATGCTGTCGCCCGCGGAGAGCTCGGCCAGATAGCAGGTGCGGCCGCCGGGGATGCGGGTGTATGCATGCACCGGTCCGGCGTTGACACGGAAGGGCCGCGGCGCCACATAGGGGTTGGCGAGGCTTTCGGCGTGCACCAGGAAAAGGGCGCCGCTGCTGTTGCCGACCAGCATGCCCTCGCCCGGCTGCATGTTGGAGCAGGTGTCGATGCACACCCGGTCCCCCATCCCCACCGGCCGCACCTCTTCGATTGCCGCGGTTGTCAGCGCGGTGCGGGAATCCCCGGCGCGCAGGCGGGTCAGTGCTTGCTTGAGACTGACGGCATCGGCGGGGTGAAACAGGATTTGCCGGACCCCTTTTTCCAGGATACCGAAGGCCGTCTCGGCCTCCTCCAGGCTGCGCACCTGCGCAATGACGTCCGCACCCTTGGCAATCAGGTTCTCCAGCGGGATGATGGTCCAGTCGCTGCAGTCCAAGATCACCCGTTGGGTTTGGGCGCGCTTTAAAATCTCCTCTTCGTCGGCCCCCGAAGTGATCGTGAAGGTGACCACGTCGCGGCCCAAAACCAGGTCGCCGTCCTCTGAAATCGTTTCGATGCGGCCCAGCTCCCGCACCTTCTCGCTGCACCCCTCGGGCACCAGCAGACCATCGGCGCCGCCCTCCAGCGCCGTGGTGACCAGGTCCCGATTCCAGGGGTCCACCTTGACCCATATTTTTCGCATGTCCACTCTCCTTGACGCCGGCGCTCAGCCCAGCATTTTCAGTGCGGCATCGACGCCGCTGCCGTCATGCACGATCGCTGAAATCGCCTGGACCATTCGGGACGGGGCCGGGTGCTGGAAGACGTTGCGCCCGATGGAAACCCCGGCGCCGCCGGCATCGATGCTGCCCTTGACCATTTCGAGAATTTCACGGTCGGAATCCATCTTGGGCCCGCCGGCGATCACCACCGGTACGCTGCAGCCCGCCACGACCTTGCGGAAGCTCTCCGAGGACCCGGTGTAGGAGACCTTGACGATGTCGGCGCCCATTTCGTTGCCCACCCGGGCGGCGTGCTGGATCACCGCAACGTCGAATTCGTCCCGAATCTTTTCGCCGCGCGGGTAGATCATCGCCAGCAGCGGCATGCCCCAGGTGCGCGCCTCGTAGCTGACCTGGCCGAAATCCCGCAGCATTTCCTTTTCCTGGCCGTTGCCGAGGTTGACGTGGATCGAAACGGCATCGGCGCCCAGCTTGATGGCCTCCTCCACCGAGCACACCAGGGTCTTGGCGTTGGGGTAGACCGAAAGGCTGGTGGAGGCCGACAGGTGGATGATCAGACCGATGTCCCGGCCGCGGCGGCGGTGGCCGGCGCGTACCAGCCCCTTGTGCTCGACAATGGCGTTGGCCCCGCCTTCGGACACTTGTTGAATGGCGGTTTTCATATCGGTCAGGCCGGCAATCGGGCCCACCGATATGCCGTGGTCCATGGGTACGATCACGGTTTTGCCGGTGTTGCGGTTGATGATGCGCTCCATTCGGATCTGTTTGCCTAAGATGGTCATGAGGGTCCCCCTTTTGGGTTGCGGCGTTTTAAAGGCGTCTTAAAATCAAAAAAAAAGCCGTGGGCTTTTTACTCTGCCCCGGCTTTCGCTTCGTCTCGTTTTCGATCAGGCTACGTCAGCGCACCTCCGGGCAGACCGGTATTGTAAAAAAAATACCCGTAATACTCAAAAAATCCGCCTGCGAAGAAATGTGCCATTTGTTTGTTCCCAAAGCTTGATTGATTGCGCACGCTAAGTTACTATTTTAAATCTGTCAAGCATTTTTTTAGGGGCAGGCGAATGGGCAACCGCCCAAGCCGGGGCCGGCTGGTTTGCGCGGCCCGCCGCTGGAGAGATACCCGATGATCGAGATGCCGGCCCTGCAGGCTGAAAAAAGAAACCGCCTGCGGGCGGTCCTGGGAAAATGGCCCTCGCTGCTGGTGGCCTATTCGGGCGGCGTGGACAGCAGCCTGCTGGTGAAAATCGCCCACGGCGTGCTGGGCGAGAACCTCGTGGCGGTGACGGTGGTATCGCCCCTCCAGCCCCGGCGCGAGCGGGAGGCGGCCGCCGTCCTGGCCGCCCGGATGGGGGTCCGGTACCGGCAGGTGGGCGGCCGGGCGCTGGAACTGCCGGAGTTTCGCGCCAACCCCCGCGATCGCTGCTATATTTGCAAGCAACAGATCTTCGGCGATCTGCAGCAGCTGGCGGCGCACCTCGGGTTGGCGGCGGTGGCCCACGGGGCCAACCTGGATGATCTCACCGACACCCGTCCGGGCAACCGGGCGGCGGCTGAGATGGGGGTCGCAGCCCCCCTGATCGCCGCCGGTCTGAACAAGGCCGATATCCGGGCCCTGGCCAAAGCCGAGGGGTTGCCCAACTGGGATGCGCCGGCCCTGGCCTGCCTGGCGAGCCGCATCCCGTATGGCACCCCCATCGGCCTGGAGACACTGGCGATGATCGACCGCGCCGAAGCGGTTCTCTGCCGCCTGGGGTTTGCGGCTTGCCGGGTCCGATGCCACGGCACGGTGGCGCGGATCGAGCTGCCGCCCGAAGATTTGGGCCGGTTTCTGGAAAAGGGTCTGCGGCAGGAGGTCGCGGATCTTCTCCGGGCCGTGGGCTTTGACCACGTGTCCCTGGACCTGGACGGCTACGTTGAGGGAAGTCTCAACCGGGGGCACCCCCCCGTAGGGCGCGACGGCCGGCACGGGTAGGGCCTTGCACCCCCTGGGCGCTACGGCCCTATGAGACCCGTTTCGATGTTTTCTTCAGTTGACCCATCAACATCCGGCCGGCAAGATTGCCGGAGAACGCAAGAGGTGCTCGTATGATTCAATTTTTAGTCGTGACAGCCGCGGCTTTTCTGATTTTCGGGGTGGTCCTGACCGTTTTGCAGGCCCGGGCGCAAAACGGTCAGGAGA
>JBAPYE010000584.1:0-4733 GCA_049284575.1 Desulfobacterales bacterium | reverse complement strand
TGTTCGACAACTGGCTGGCGAACCTGGCCGGCAACCTGAGCGCGCCGCTGTTCGATGCCGGCCGCCGCAAGGCCCAGGTGGACGAGGCCCGGGCGGCGGCCGCCGAAAACCTCTCGGTCTACCGTCGCACCGTGCTGACGGCCATCAAGGAGGTGGAGGACGCCCTGGTGCAGGAAGCCGGGCGGCGTGAGAACCTGGCCGCCCTGGACGCCCAGATCGATGCCGCCCGCAAGGGCCTGGAACAGGCCGGCAACCGCTACCTCAAGGGGTTGAGCGATTACCTGCCGGTCCTGACCCAGCTGTTGACCGTGCAGAGCCTGGAGCGCACCGTCATCCAGCGCCAGACCGAGCTGCTGCTGGACCGCATCAGCCTCTACCGCGCCCTGGGCGGCCATTGGACCGAAGATCTGGCGCCGCCGCCGCCAAACGCCCCGCAAAGGGAGACCCCCTGGAAGAATGGATAAACCGCCCATCCCCAGACGCAGCCGCAAATCCAAGCTGGTGCGGACCCTGCTGGTGATCACGATCCTGGCCGCCGCCGCCATCGGTGCGCGCACCATCAGCCAAACCCGCCCCGCCGCCCGCCAGCGGCCGCCACAGGCAACGGCGGCGCTAGTGACGGTGACGGCCGTCCAGCCGTCCAGCGAGCAGGTTATCCTGCAAGCCATGGGAACGGTAATTCCCGCCCGTGAAATCACCCTCACCGCACAGGTTTCCGGCGAGGTGATTTACGTGCACCCGGAGTTCGTGGACGGCGGTTTTCTCCCCGAGGGCAGCGAGGTGCTGCGCATCGAGCCCCTGGATTACCAGCTGGCCGTGACCCGCCTGCAGGGGGAAGTCGCCCGGGCCCGCTACGAACTGGACCTGGAGTTGGGCCGCCAGGACGTGGCCCGACGCGAATGGGACCTGCTCACCGCCGGCAAGCCGACGGCTGCCGGAGAGGCCGACCTGGCCCTGCGCAAACCCCATCTTGAGAAGGCCCGCGCCGAACTGGCGGCCGCCGAGGCCAACCTGCGGCAGACAAAGCTGGACCTGGCCCGCACCACGCTGCGATCGCCCTTCAACGCCATCGTGCGCAGCCGCCACGTGGAGCGCGGCTCCCAGGTTGCCCCCCAGACCCCCCTGGCCGTCCTGGCGGGCACCGACACTTTCTGGATCCAGACGGCCGTAGCGGTGGACCGTCTGCAGGCGTTTGCCGTGCCCCGCCGTCCGGGTGAACCCGGCGCCCGCGCCATCGTCCGCCATGGCCCCAAAGGGCACGACAGCCGCCCGCGCGAGGGGCAGGTGGTCCGGCTGCTGGGAGACCTCGAACCCGAAGGACGCATGGCCCGGGTCCTGGTGGCAGTGCCGGACCCGCTTGATCGGCGCCACCCGGCCGAAGACCGGCTGCCGCTTCTGATCGGCGACTACGTGCGCGTGGAAATCCAGGGGCACAGGATCGACGGGGTTTACCGCATCCCGCGCAGCGCGCTGCGCGACAACACCCGTGTCTGGGTGGCGACCGCTCAGGCCCGGCTCAGCGTCCGCCCGGTGGAGATCGCCTGGCGGGACGCCGAAACGGTGCTGGTTGAAAGCGGCCTGCAACCCGGCGACCAGCTGATCGTCTCGGATCTGCCCGCCCCGGTGGACGGCATGGCGGTCCGGATCAAGAGCGACGGCGCTGACGGGACACCCCCCGCCCTCCCCCAGGAGCCTGCCGGCTGATGTCTACCCCCAACGATTCCCATCCCGCCAAGCGGGGCCCGATCGCCTGGATGGCCGGCAACTCGGTCGCCGCCAACCTCTTGATGCTGGTCTTTCTGGTGGGCGGACTGATCTGGGGCGGGCGAATCAAGCAGGAGGTCTTCCCGGAATTCGACCTGGACCAGGTGACCGTGACCGTAGCCTACCCCGGTGCCAGCCCCGAGGAGGTCGAGCAGGGTATCGTGCTGGCAATTGAGGAGGCCGTCCAGGGGCTCGACGGCGTCGGCGAAGTCACCGCCAGCGCCCAGGAGGGGGTGGGCACGGTCACCGTGGAGATGCTCGCCGGCGCCGACCTGCAGCGGCTGGGGCAGGATATCCAAAGCGAGATCGACCGCATCACCTCCTTTCCCGAGGAGGCCGAAAAGCCCCAGGTGGTGATCACCACCCGGCGCCGGGGGGTGATCTCGGTGGTGCTCTTCGGCGATCAGGACGAACGGGTGCTGCGGGAGCTGGCCGAGGTCACCCGCGACCGCCTCCTGCAGGACAGCCGCATCACCCAGGTGGAGCTGTCCGCCGTGCGCCCCTACGAGATCGGCATCGAGGTGCCCGAGGCACGCCTGCGGGCCTACAACCTGACCCTGGAGGAGGTGGCCGCCAAGGTCCGCGCCGCGTCGGTGGAGCTGCCCGGGGGCGGGCTGAAAACCGAGGGCGGCGAGATCCTGGTGCGCATGAAGGAGCGGCGGGACTACGGGCGGGAGTTCGCCCAGATCCCGATCATCACCTCCAGCGCGGGCACCCAGGTGCGTCTGGGTGAGATCGCCACGGTGATTGACGGGTTTGCGGACACCGACGCCTCGGCGACCTACAACGGCCAGCCGGCGGTGATGATCGAGGTCTACCGGGTGGGCGACCAGACCCCCATCGCGGTGGCCGACGCGGTCCTGGAGCACGTGGCGGCGCTGCGCGGGGAGCTGCCGGCGGGCATCGGGGTGGCGACCCTCAACGACCGCTCCGATATCTACCGCCAGCGCCTGGGCCTGCTGCTGCGCAACGGCTATCTCGGCCTGGCGCTGGTGTTTATCCTGCTGGGTCTTTTCCTTGAAGCGCGCCTGGCCTTCTGGGTCACCCTGGGCATCCCGATATCGTTTTTGGGCTCGCTGCTGTTTCTACCCCTTTTGGGCGTCAGCCTCAACATGGTGTCGCTGTTTGCCTTCATCATCGCCCTGGGGATCGTCGTCGACGACGCCATCGTCGTCGGTGAAAACGTCTACAAATACCACAGCCGCGGCTACGACCTGCTCAGCGCCGGGGTGCGGGGCGCGCGCGAGGTGGCCCTGCCGGTGACCTTCAGCATCCTCACCAACGTGGTCACCTTTCTGCCGCTCTACTTCGTGCCGGGAACCTTCGGCAAGGTTTTCAAGAGCATCCCCCTGGTGGTGATCACCGTCTTTCTGATCTCGCTGGTGGAGAGCCTGTTGATCCTCCCGGCGCACCTCGGCCATCAGCGAGAGCGCCGCCGGGGGCGCCTCAGCGGCTGGTTCCACCGCAGCCAGCAAAGTTTCAGCCGCTGGTTCATCCGCACCGTCCACCGGGTCTACGGGCCGCTGCTGTGGCTGGTGCTGCGCAACCGTTATCTGACCGTCGCCCTGGGTGTGGCGGTGCTGGTGCTCACCCTGGCGTACGTCAAAAGCGGCCGGATGGGCATGACCCTCTTTCCCCGCATCGAGTCGGATTACGCCCTGGCAACGGCCGTGCTGCCATACGGCTCGGCGGTCGCCCGAACCGAAGCCGTGACCCGGCGGCTGGTGGAGACAGCCCAGGAGATTGCCGCTGAAAACGGCGGAGACCAGCTGGTTGTGGGCATCTTCGCCCAGATCGGCAATGCCAGCGGCGGCGGCCCCTCCGGCGGCCACAACACCCGCGTGCAGGTCTTTCTGACCCCGCCCGATCGCCGCACCCTGCCCACGGCCGAGTTCATCACGCGCTGGCGCGAAAAGGTGGGCCCCCTGCCCGGCCTGGAGTCCCTGGTGTTTCGCTCGGACTCGGGCGGACCCGGCTCCGGCGCGGCTCTCACCATCGAGCTGAGCCACCGGGACCTGACGGTCCTGGAGGCCGCCAGCGGAGAGCTGGCCGCGGAGCTGAGGTTTTTCCCGAATGTCAAGGACATCGACGACGGGTTTCAAACCGGCAAGCAGCAGGTGGATTTCCAGGTGCTGCCCGAGGGCCGCAGCCTGGGCCTGAGGGCCCAGGAGGTGGCGCGCCAGGTCCGCCACGCCTTTTACGGCGCCGAGGTCCTGCGTCAGCAGCGCGGCCGCAACGAGATCAAGGTCATGGTGCGCCTGCCGGAAAACGAGCGCGTCACCGAGAGCACCCTGGAGGAGTTGATGCTGCGCACGCCCGCCGGCCGCGAGGTCCCCCTGCGGGAGGTGGTCAGCATGAGCCGCGGGCGGGCATACACGGTCATCAACCGGCGCGACGGCCGGCGGGTGGTCACCGTCAGCGCCGACGTGGACCCGCCCAGCCAGGCGGGTCAGGTGCTGGAGGCCCTCAAGGCGGATACCCTGCCCGGACTGGGCCAGCGCTTCAGCGGTTTGAATTATGGTTTTGAGGGGCGCATGGCGGACATCGCCGATAGCCTCCGGAGCCTGGTGACAGGGCTCCTGCTGGCCATGCTGGCCGTCTACGCCCTGCTGGCGATCCCCTTCGGCAGCTATATCCAGCCGGCGATCGTCATGTCCAGCGTTCCCTTCGGGATCGTCGGAGCCGTGCTGGGGCACCTGATCATGGGCTACAGCCTGAGCGTCATGAGCATCTTCGGGATGGTGGCCTTGGCCGGGGTGGTGGTCAACGACTCCCTGTTGCTGATCGATTTCACCAACCGCGAACGCCGGGGGGGCAGCTCCCCCGCCGCGGCGGTGCACATCGCCGGCCTGAACCGCTTCCGGCCGATCCTGCTGACCTCGCTGACCACCTTCGGCGGACTGGCGCCGATGATCTTCGAAAGCTCGCGCCAGGCCCGCTTCCTGATCCCCATGGCACTCTCCCTGGGT
>JBAPYE010000583.1:0-1555 GCA_049284575.1 Desulfobacterales bacterium | reverse complement strand
GCACTCGGGCGTGCGGGTAGATCTCCCGCCGCGCCTGCGGCGCCGCCCGCTGGCGGCGGCCTGCGTTCTCGCCTGGCGCCTTTACCGTCAAGGGGGGTTTCGCTGACCGGGGAAAAGACGGCCGCCGGCGGCCGCTTTATCCACACCCTTACGGGGAAAAAAGATCATGACCCTGCCTGAGCTTGAAATCAAAACCATCGCCAGCCCCAAGGAAATCGACCGATTCGTGCGCTTTCCCTGGCAAATCTACCAGGACACCCCCTACTGGGTGCCGCCGCTGATCCGCGACGTCAAGTTCAGGCTGGACCGCGCCCGGCACCCGTTTTTCGATCACGCCCGGATGGCGCTCTTCACCGCCTGCCGCGGGGAGCGCCTGCTGGGCCGGATTGCCGCCGTGGTGAACGCGCGCCACAATCAGTTTCACCAGGAGCGCATGGGGTTTTTCGGCATGTTCGAGTGCGTCCGGGACTACGACGTGGCCCATGCCCTCTTTGCGGCGGCCGAAAGCTGGTGCCGAGACCAGGGCATGGACCGCATCCGGGGGCCCGTCAACCTCAGCATGAACGACGAGTGCGGCTTTCTCCTGGAAGGCTTCGATGCCAGCCCGGTCATCATGATGCCCTACACCCCGCCCTACTACCTTGAATTCTGCGAGCGCTATGGGTTTGAAAAGGCGAAAGACCTGTACGCCTATCTGAAAGGCGAAGTGGGGGTGGTGGGGCGGATTGCCAAACTGGTGGAGCGGGTCAGGAAAAAAGAGCATGTCGTCGTGCGGCCGATCGACATGCGCCATTTCGACCGCGAAGTCGCCATTATCAAAGAGATCTACAACGCCGCCTGGGAGTTGAATTGGGGCTTTGTGCCCATGACCGATAGAGAAATGGACCTGATGGCGAAAGAATTGAAGCCCATCGCCGAGCCCGAACTGGTCCTGATCGCCGAGGTCAACGGGGAGCCGGTGGGGGTCAGCATCAGCCTGCCGGATTACAACCAGGTGCTCAAAAGGTTAAACGGGCGCCTGGGGCCTATCAACCTGCTGAAGTTCCTGTACTACAGAAGAAAAATCACCGGCCTGCGGGGGGTGCTGTTCGGTCTGAAAAAAGAGTACCGCCGAACGGGCATCAACGTCGTCATGTACTACGAGACCGAGATGAGGGGCGCGCGCCTGGGCTACCGCTGGTGCGAGATGTCCTGGAACCTGGAGGACAACCACCTGATCAACCGCTTCGACGAGGCCATCGGGGGGAAACTCTACAAGAAATACCGGATTTACGAAAGGGCCATCGCCTAGCGGCTGCGCTCAATGCAGCGATTTGAACGCGGTTTGACGCTCGTAGGCGTCCACCCGGCGCCGGCGGCAGCGGCGGGTCATCGCCTTCAGACGGCGGCTGTGGTGTTGCCGCGCTTTTTTCCTTTACGCTTTTTTTTGGTGCGCACGTGATCCGGGTACAGCTCGGGATGAAAGGATTTCCAGCGCTTTTGCATCCAGAACCACTGCTCCGGGTTGCGCTCGACGGCGTTCGCGATGACGTCCGTCAAGCGCTGGGTGTTGAGC
>JBAPYE010000582.1:0-4653 GCA_049284575.1 Desulfobacterales bacterium | reverse complement strand
CCGCCACAATCATGCCCACACCGATCATCATCAAGAAAACCGATAGAAACAAACCACTCTCCGATGCTGGCCCCTCAAGGGCATCACCCATCCGGCGTCGGTCCGGGGGGGGAGATCATGCGGCGCTTGAGGGCGGTGTACCAGCGGATACGCCCCATCAGCATCCCGTAGCAGATCCGCACCGCGATGTAGGTCAGAAGAAACGAGGGGAAGTAGTGCACGCTCCGACCAAGAAGCGGCAGGGTTAGGGGCAGCTCCAGGGGGGCCTCGTTGAAACGCAGATGCAGCCAGGCCAGGGCAAAGGGCAGCGGCCAGATGGAGACGCAGAAGATCGCCGCGCCCATGGAGAAGGAGTGGCCGAAGGCGTCCAGCGCCTGGCGGTTGACCGCCCGGTAGCTCGCCTTGTCGCCCATCATCAGGGCCGTCTCGGAAAGCTTCCGGTTGCGCTCCATCTTTTCCCCGATGGTGCCGAGGTAGCGGCGGTTGATAAAGGCGACCAGGGTTGCCGAGAGATCCCCTATCACCACACACTGCAGGCCGAGGATGGCGACGCCGAGAAGATACCCGGCCATGGGGGCCTCTGGCCAGCGGAAGGGGGCGATCAGCCAGGGGTCGAGGAATAGCAGGAAGCGGGTGAGGGAATTCATGGGAGAACAAGGCTCCGGAGAAGGGATCCCCGGAGCCTTGCTGCATTCCGAAGTGCGGTTCTCTTAAGCCAACATCCGATCAGCTGAAGAATCCTTTCCAAACGTAGCTTCAGAAGAATCCTTTCCAAACGTAACGGATGCCGACGTAGAATGCCAGAACGATGAACAGCCGCTTGAGCCACTTGTCGGAGAAGTACTTGGAGGTCCGCGGGCCGATCACGGACCCGACGGCGATCCCGATCAGTTCAAGGCCGATCAGGGCCCAGTCAAACTGCACCCCTTTGGAGATCAGGGTCACGATGCTGGTGATCATGCTGATCAAAACCGCCAGGGCCGAGGTTCCCGCCGCCAGGTACATCGGCAGGTCGGCAACGGCGGTCAGAAAGGGCACGAGCAGGAAGCCGCCGCCGACCCCGAGAAAGGCGGCAACGGCGGAAATGGCAACACCACCGATGAGGGGGATGAGCGGGTTGAAGCGGAACTCGACCCCGTAAAAGGTGAAGACGATCTCGGTGACGCCCATCTTGGTGACTTTGACGCCGAGGCCGGCCGTATCGACCTTCTCACCGCTCTTTTGCTTTTTAACAGTCTCCTCGAAGGCCTGGGCGGCCATCTTGGCCTTTTTCTTGCCGGCCTGGGCCGCGGCCGAGGTGTCGTATAAGAGGTAGCAGCCCAGCGCCAGGACAAAGAGGCCGAAGTAGCCCTGGTACTGGGAGAAGGAGATCTTGCCGGCGCTTAAGGTAACCGAACCCCAGGCCCCGAGGATCGAGCCGATCCCCAGAATGACCGCCAGCGGCAACACCAGCCGGCCCATGCGGTAGTAGTTGAACGAGGAGATCAGGGCCGAAAGGCCTACCAGGAACTGGTTGGAACCGCGGATCGAGTCGGTGATGGTCTTGTTGAGCATCGGTGCGGTCTCCTTGAAGCTCTTGGCATAATCCCCCAGCCCGAAGATCGTCATGTGGCCAACCCCGGCCATCACCCCGCCGAAGGCGCCAACAGTGGAGAAAATCCAGCCCACCCACACCGCCCAGAAGAAAGCGAGGATCAGGTTGACCTGCGGTCCGCCGGGAATCCCCAGAAACCCCACCGGCTTGGCGGCATCGATCTGGCCCGCTTCGGTCCCCTGGGGCGCCGCGGCAATGGCCTCCTGAAGCTTGTCGGCCCAGGCGGGCTCCTGCACCAGCCCGAAGACGCAAACCGCCAGGGCGGCCAACAACAAATATTTAGTCCATTTTGTCACAGTTCACCTCCTTGAAGTATTGCATTGATGGTTGACGATTATCCTGCTTGCCTGCCGACGTGATCTGGCCAGGCCAAATTTCCCTGTAGCGTTCTGCGATTTTATCCTGACCGAGCAGCGAAGACGACGGCCACGCGTCCAGGCAACGCCTGAAAACCGCGACAAGCTGATGATGAGCTTGGACGAACTGGCCGCGCCGGAAACCTCCCGTGAGGGAATTGGCAGCCAGCCCTTAAAAGCGGAATCCCTCCCGGCTGACCGGCCTCGGGAAGGTAGCCCCCGACGCGGCCCCGGGAGAGACTGCTGTCTGGAATTGCAGATGCAGACCGGAGCTTGCCTTCTGAAAGTGCGTTAAAATCTAAATTGCGGTTCATTGTCAAGCAAAAACATGATAGGCGCGGCGCTGGCCTTTGGCATAATTCATTGCGGCGGGAATCTGGTGAGGAATTGATCGCTGAAAGCTTCCACGTCAGCGGTGTCTTCGAGCCTCTGGTCCAGCAGCCGGGTGAACCCCAACAGGAATCCCAGCATTTCAAGTTTTTTCTCGATGTCGAGGGGGGCTATGCCGCGGCGGTTGACATCGATCCCATCGCCCTCGGGGTCGGTTTCAAAGCCATGCGCGCCCAGCACCTGGGAGAGAAACCGGATCCGCAGCCGTCTGCGCTCAGGGGCCGCACCGCCCCCCTTGAAGCGCAACGCGATATAGTTCTGCTCGGAAACGGGACCGAACAGGGCGTCGATGACCACAAAGTGATAGCCGAAACGAATGTGGATATTGAAATAATCTTTCGAGATGACCGTGAAACTCGCCAGCATCTGGGAATCCAGGCTGATGATGCCGGCGCTGAGCCGGTCAAACTCCTGCCAGTCAAGATGGCGCAAATCCGAGGACCAGGGAATCTCGGGGTCCCCGAGCCCCTTCCACAGGGCGCGCAGGCCAAGGTTTTCCACCTCCTCCAAAGGAATCCCGCCGCGTCGGGTCAGGCTCTTGGGCCACCGCTTTTCCAGGTCCAGGACATAGAGCGTGACCGGGATTGGGCTGATCAGTTTGCTGGCGCCTGCCCGTCGCATCCCTTTTGAGCCCAGAAAGAACATCTCCTGAACCGCCTTTTCGTGGACGAAGCGCACGATGTCATGGAGCGTCTTGCACCCTTGGGGAACGAAGCCGTCAGCCTGAGGGTCCAGCAGGTTGAGGGGTGCGCAGTAATCGAGAATGCGGCCCAGGCGCTTCATGACCGGGCTGTCCTTGGGCAGGCCGCTTTTTTCGCAGGGGCTCTCGGGAAGCCCCGGAACCGCGCCGGCAAAGACCTTCGCGCTGTCGGCGACGACGGTCACCATCTCACCGGGTTTCAGGTTTCCGGTGGCCTCCCGGGTGTTGACCAGGGTGGGCACGCCCCACTCCCGCGCAACCGAGACGAAATGCCCGGCCACCGCACCGAGGTCGGTGACCACCGCGCTCAACCGATCCATCACCTGGGCGTATTTGGGGGGGGCGGAGCGGGCCACGAGAACCGAGCCCGTCGGGATATCTTGCAGGTCTTCAAAGGAGGACACCACAAACACCTTGCCCATTCCGATTCCGGAAACCGCCCGGTCGCCTCCCGAAAGCAGAACGGGGTTGGCAACCCCGGACAACTGAATTTGGCAGGAATTCTCCGCTTCCTTTTCCACCTTGAGGGGCCGCGATTGCAGAATCAGTAAACGCCCCTGACGGTCCTTGCACCACTCGACGTCCTGGGGGCTTTGGAAAAAGGATTCCAGCCGGCGCGCCCAGGCTGCAAGCCGCACCGCCTCGTGATCGTCAATCGGCGCCGTGTCTTTCTCGGAGGCCGCCAACGGGACGGTTTCAGCGCCGCCCTGGGGTGTGAGAACGGCTTTGAGGTCCCGCGCGCCCCGGGTCCGGTGGACCACCTCCGGTCGGTCACTTTCCGAGGAGAGCTCCAGCACGTCCGGAACCGTGTCGCCTTTGACCAGAAGTTCCCCCAGCCCCCAAATCGCGTATATGGTGATCCCGGCTTTCGAGGAAGTAAAGGGACTGCGGGAATAGACGATCCCGCTGGCAACCGCATCCACCATTTCCAAGGCCAGAACCGCCATGGGCGTATCCCGGTCTAGAAACCCGTTCTTGACGCGGTAGAAAATGGCGCTGGGGGAATATTTGCTTGCAACCACCTCCTTGTAGGCTTCAACCAAACGGGCGTAATCCACATTGAGAACGGTTTTGAACTGCCCTGCAAAAGAAAACGCCGCGTCCTCCCCCACGGCGCTGCTCCTGACAGCGCAGCGAGCCGCGCCGAAAACGCGGCTGAAAACCTCCTGAATCGCTTTTTCCAGACCGGGGGGCATGGAACCTTTCAGAACCAGGGACGTCAAATGGGCCGATGTCTCTTCCAAAGCGCGCGGTGAATCCGGATCGAGGGTTGCCAATGCGTTCTCGATTGCCGGGCCGAGAGGATTGACTACACAAAAGGCGTTGAAAGCCCGGGATGTGATGACAAAGCCCTTGGGAACCGGCAGGTCAAGTGCTGAAGCGATCTGCGCCAGATGGGCCGCCTTGCCCCCGGCAAGACCTTCGGCCTGGGGGGGGATCTCTTCCAGGGGGAGAACGAAAGGGGGAGATGCGTCAGGTTGCGGCAGTTTCAGGCCGAAGGCGCGCACGGCTGAGTCGATGACGCGCAGTCGGGGAAAGAGCGCCTGGTAGGATCGCGGGGCCATGACGTTCAGCTGGGCAACCATTTCCGCCACGGCGCCATGAAGGTCTTC
>JBAPYE010000581.1:0-5073 GCA_049284575.1 Desulfobacterales bacterium | reverse complement strand
GGCGGCGGCAATTTCGGGGTGGTGACGTCCTTCGAGTTCCAGCTGCACGCGGTCGGCCCCCAGATCTGGATGTCCGCCCCGATCTACCCCCTGGAGCGTGCCGATGAGGTGATGCCCGTCTTTCGCGATTACCTGGCCCAGGCGCCCGATGAGCTGATGGGGCTGGGGGTTTTCTGGAGCGCCCCCGAAGCGCCCGAGGTTCCCCGGCGATGGCACGGCGCGCCGGTGGTGATCCTGCTGAGCTGCTACACCGGCCCGTTCGAAAAGGGCGAAGCGGCTATCGCACCGCTGCGCCGGATCGGGGGGGCGATCGCCGACCTGAGTGGGCCCATGCGCTGGACCGACCTGCAGAGATTTCTTGATGCCGACTATCCTGCCGGGGCCTTCTATTACTGGAAGTCGATCTATCTGGATCGTTTGGACGCTGAGGTCATCCCGGTGCTCTCCAGACTCACCGCCGCGCGCCCCTCGCACCTGTCTTCCATTGATGTCTGGACCCTGGGCCGCGCCATGGCGCGGGTCAGCCCAAGCGAAACCCCGTTTTACAAGCGGGATGCCCCCTATCTGATCGGAATCGAGGCCAATTGGCAAAACCGCGCCGACGCCGACGCGAACATCGCATGGGCGCGCGCCGTTTTCGAGGACCTTCAGCCCTTTACGCGCGGGGGCAATTATCTCAATTTCCCGGGATTTTTCGAAGACCAGGACCACCTGCTGCGGGGGGCTTACGGCCCCAACCTGGAACGCTTGCGCGCCATCAAAGCCCATTACGACCCCGGCAACCGCTTCCCCGGGGCGCTCACGATTGACCCGGCGGGCTGAGCCGGTTCGGCCGTGGATGCGGCGGCGGAAATGGGACGCGTGAATGCGCACGTCACGACAGGATCAAGCCTGTGAGGGCAGGGGGGCAAACCGCTCCACCTGACCCTCTCCCTCGTTTGACCTCCCCGTCGTCAGATGGTCAGCCAGGCTTTGACATCGTCTTTGGTGGGGATTTTGCCTACGCATTTCACCTCGCCGTCGACCACCACCGCCGGGGTGCCAAACACCCCATAGCCGGCGATTTTCATGAGGTCCGTCACCTTTTCGACCGTGGCGGTCACGCCGGCTTCGGCCACGGCTTCCTTCACGATTTTTTCAGTCTGCTGGCACTTGGCGCAGCCGGGTCCCAATACCTTGATATCCATGGCAATGCTTCCTTTCATTTTGGGGCATGGTGGGCGGGGCGGCAGGCCACCGCCCGAATGAGCGCGAACGAAATAGTACTGCGGGTCTTCCCCCTCCTAAAGGGGCGTCCGGCAGGCTGTTGGCCTGATCGATATGCCCTGCGGTTTAAAGATGGAAATTTAAATTGATCACCCATTTGCCCGGGGTCAACGCGGTGGAGATGCTGTTGATGGCTCGCCGCAGATCTCCACGCTGTTTTCGCTTTAGCGGCGGCCGCGCGGAGCGCCTGGGGGGCTAATGGATGTTTATAAATTAAAACATGCAAATATAACGATATTTTGGGTCCAAAAAAAATCACCCGCCGCAGATGGTTTCGCGCCGGATTTCGGGCAACCGGGCAAGCATCGCCGCCACTTCGGGATCCTCCTCGAGCCAGTGCCGAAGGTTCCCCAATATGCTGGCGACATAAGGGTTTTGGGCCCCATCGGTCAACTGGTAGTTTACCCAGAGGCCGTCCTTGTGAAAGCGCACCAACCCGGCTTCTTCGAGGATTCTAAGGTGTTTGCTGGCCGTTGACTGGGCAAGCCCGAGCGCCGCCTGGATCTCGCAGACGCACAGCACCCGGCGCTGGAGGAGTTTGAGCATTTTGACCCGATTAGGATCCGACAAGGCCTTCATGACTTTGATGAATTGTCGCATAATCCCCCAAAATATTCTTAAATATCTACAAGTTAAAATATCACGGATAGGTCGGGTTTTGTCAACCGAAAAATGCGCACGCCATCGAAGGCGCCACAGGGGAGGCCTGCGCCCGAGCCGCTCCCCCTGACCATCAAAATCGCCGCGTGCGGCAGCCCCCTCCTCCGGGCCAGTTTAGCCGGCGTTTTTAGGGGTTTATTTTTGGGGCAATCTCGGTTATGGCTTTAAAAATTGTTACACGACGGCCGCATCTCCCCATCAGGGTCATGGAGAAAAATAAGGGTCGCGGTAATGAAGTGGCCTTTTGCCGTTTCAGGGGCTTTCCCTATCAATAATTCCTGCTGGCCCATCCCACGGGCGTTACCGGTGGCAAAAACCTTATGATACAAGGAGTTAAAAAAATGGATTTGACGACCTCTTATTTAGGCCTGAAGCTCAACAGCCCCATTATTGCCGGCAGTTCGGGGTTGACCAATTCCGTTGAAAAAATTGAGAAATTTGCAAAGAACGGCGCCGGCGCGGTTGTCTTAAAATCGATTTTCGAGGAGGAAATCGCCTACGAGCTTGACGATATCCTGAAAGACGCGGAAGCGGCCGGAGTGAATCTGGATCAGTTCGACTACTATGACTTTCATCTAAAAGGGAAGAAATTAGACCACTACATCACCCTGATACAGGAATCCAAAAAAAGAGTGTCCATCCCGGTGATCGCCAGCATCAACTGCATTTACTCACACGAGTGGACCGCTTTTGCCCGCCGGATCGAGCAGGCCGGCGCGGATGCCATCGAATTGAACATGTTCTTCCTGCCGTCGGACTTTACGCGGTCCAGCCAGGAGCAGGAAAGCGCCTATTTTTCCGTCATCGACAAGATTCTCAAGGCCGTCTCTGTCCCGGTGGCACTCAAAATCAGTTACTACTTTTCGAACCTCGGGCCGATGATTCAAAAGCTGTCCCGCTCGGGCGTTGCCGGCCTGGTCTTGTTCAATCGCTTCTTCAGCCCGGACATCGATATCGACAACTTCAAGATCAAGCCCTCCTTTGTTTTCAGCACCCCGGCCGAGCTGGCGATTTCGCTGCGCTGGGTCGCCATCATGGCCCAAAAAGTCGATTGCGACCTGGCGGCCTCCACCGGCGTTCATGACGGCGCGGCGGTCATCAAACAGCTCCTGGCCGGGGCTACGGCGGTCCAGACGGTATCCAGCCTCTACAGCAAAGGGCCGGAACATATCAAGACCATGACCGAGAGCCTAACAAGTTGGATGCAAACCCACGGGTTCGAGAAGCTTTCGGATTTTCGCGGTAAGATGAGCCAGGATGCGGCGGCCAATCCTGCGGTCTACGAGCGGGTGCAGTTCATGCGTTATTTCGGCGGCGAGGCCGAAAAGGAAATTGAGTAGTGAATCTCCCCGGCGGGCAGTAGTACCCCTCACGCCGCTGAGATTTGCGCACCGTAACTTGGGCTTTTTACGAAACTGTCCAGTTTGTACTTTTTACCACTTCATTAACTAAAAATGGTCATTTTGGATCGCAGAAAGGAAGGCAAGATGAGCAAAAAGGTATATATTGAAACGGAAGAATGTATCGGCTGCGAAAGCTGTGTGGAGCTGTGCCCGGAGGTCTTCGGTTTCGACGAGGATGCCGAAAAGGCCTTTGTCATCATGGCCGAGGGGGGGTCGGAGGAGTGCATCGACGAAGCCATCGAAACGTGCCCGGTGGAATGTATCCATTGGGAATGAACCGGCCCGGGAAGATTGAGGACGCTGCGGCCGACCTATCCCTTGACCGCATCCGGTGACGGGCAAAAAGACAAGCAAAGTTGCGGAATTATTTTTTACCAAGGCCCTGAAGGTTGATGGCGTTATCGATGACCTTCCGAGCCGCCTGCTCCGGGTTCAGTCCGGCTATGTCAACCTGCAGGTTGGCCCGCTGGTAGCTCTTGCGGAAATAGGAGATGTCCTTTTTGATTTCTCTCAGGCACAATTTCTTTTCCTTTTTTGTCCAACAACATTTGATTTGATCACGATTTCGGGGTTCCTCGCATTATCGGGATACGGCCTGGCACGCGTACGTTCCCATTCAAACCTATGGTTCGTACGAAACGCAAAGCACGCCGTCTTGCCGATTTTACCCGGTGGAGCAGAGGGTCCGAAAGAGGCGAGCGTCTGTAATGCCGTTAAAGGACAAACTCGGAAAGAACCTCCTTCAGCACTTCGTCAACGTCACGAACGTTTTCCAAGACCTCTTCCGGCGCTTGGCCCTGAATACATATATTGCTGATGATCAAAAGAAGGGGGGGCATTCGCCTCAGGTTTCGAACATTCTCCCAGCTCATCGCTTCGTCGATATGGAACAGGGCCCGATCCCAGCCTTCAAACCCTGCCGCATCAACCACCGACTCTCTAAGTACACCCCATGCGCCTTGAAGGTCTGAGAGGATTGTTTTTTCGTACCCCGTTGGTTCTTGTACAAACCCCATAGTTTCACCTTTTATTCGGTTTAAGGTTGCATTTAAGCGGATTGACAGAAAATCAGCGGGTTTAAAAGATGACACAGTACCATCGAACCATTTATCGGCCGTCTTTTCGTTTTTCGAATATTTCCATCAATTCTTTTCTTGTTCGGGACTCGGATTTCCCGGTGGTTTTTGCAATCATCGCAATCAGATCATCGTCGAAATCAATATCGTATGTAATTGCGGTGGATTGACACTTACTACATTCCGCGCTGTCTACGATAAATTTACGTCCGAAATGTTTAAAAAACACGAATTCAATGGAACGGTTTTGCTTCATATGGTATGCGATGACATTGTGTGTGTCATCATCGTCTCTCATATCTTTCGGTATGCCTTTAGCCTGAAAAAGCCTTCTCTTAAAATCTTTTTTGTTCCCGCAATTCGTGCAGGATTCTGGCTTCAATCTGGAAAATTTAGCGTCCTTCAGAATGGTTTGTACTTCGTTTTCAGAAAGTTCAATGATAGAAATTCTTATTTCTGGCATCTAAACCGATCCCGTTTGTGGTGTTCGAAAAAACCCAGTTCACGCATCGGACGGTATCCCATAAAATTCCCGCGCCAGCGTCCCCAACCGTCTCGCGGCTCTTTCCCTCTCGATTCGGTGCCGGAAACCAATTTTCGATATTCTGGCCACCCTTTCAGGGTCGCGGCAATAAATAATTCCACAATATGGCGCCGGATTTTGGTTC
>JBAPYE010000580.1:0-12382 GCA_049284575.1 Desulfobacterales bacterium | reverse complement strand
CACCTGCTGATGGTGGACTCCCGGGGGGTGATTTACGCCGGGCGCACCGAGGGCATGAACCGCTACAAGGCGGCTTTTGCGGCCGACACGGCGGCCCGCACACTGCTTGACGCCGTTCGCGGTGCGGATGTTCTGGTGGGTCTTTCGGTGAAGGGCGCCTTTACCGCCGAAATGCTGGCCGCCATGGCGCCCAGGCCGGTCGTGTTTGCCCTGGCCAACCCCGAATCCGAAATCGATTACGAGGTTGCCAAGGCGCTGCGGCCGGATGCGGTGGTGGCCACCGGGCGTTCGGACACACCCAACCAGGTGAACAACGTGCTGGGGTTTCCCTACATCTTCAGGGGTGCCCTGGACGTCCGGGCAACCGCGATCAACGATGAAATGAAAATCGCCGCTGTCATGGCCCTGGCGGATCTTGCGCGCGAAGACGTGCCCGACAGCGTCATCCGGGCCTACGGGGGGCGCCCGATCCGCTTCGGGCCGGACTACATTATCCCCAAGCCCCTCGATTCCCGGGTCCTGCTGCGGGTCGTGCCGGCCGTGGCCGCCGCGGCGGTGGAAACCGGCGTGGCGCGGGTGCCGCTTCCCGGGCACAGTGCTTACGTCAACCGCTTGGAGACCCTGCTGGGACCCGAGCGCGAGATCCTGCGCAAAGTCATCACCCGCGCCCAGCAAACCCCCAAGCGGATCGTGCTGCCCGAGGGCAACCACCCGGTCATTCTGCGGGCCGCCCATCAGGCCGCCAGGGAAAATATCGCCCGCCCGGTCCTGTTGGGCAATGAAGCTGAAATCAGAAGCCTGGCCGACGAGCTGCAGGTGTCCCTGGACGGCATCGAAATCCTGGACAACCTCACAAGTCCGCTCTTCGACGCTTTTGTGGCCAAACTCTCTGCGGCTCGCGCGCGCAAGGGGTGGACGCTGCGCCACACCCGGCGGCGGATGCGCAGCCGCTATGTCTTCGGGGCGATGCTGGTGCTTGAAGGGCTGGTGGACGGGCAGGTGCACGGGATTGTGCGCTCCTACCCGGAGGCGATTCGACCGGTGCTGCAGGTGATCCCCCGCCGGGCGGGGGTGGCCAAGGTGTCGGGCGTATATCTGATGATCACCCGTGACCGGACCCTGCTGTTTGCCGATACCACCGTGAACATCCACCCCGACGCCGCCGACTTGGCCGAAATTGCCGTCATGACGGCCGAAATGGCGGAATTTTTCGATCTTCAGCCGCGGGTTGCGATGCTCTCCTTTTCCAATTTCGGCAGTGCGCGGGAGCCGGATGCCCTGCGGGTGGCGGCGGCCGTCGCGCTGGCCCGCAAACGCCGCCCGGGGCTGATTATCGACGGCGAAATGCAAGCCGACAGCGCCGTGACGGGTGACATCCTGAGCCGTGAATTTCCCTTCAATCAATTGGGGGCAGCCGCCAACGTGCTGATTTTTCCCGATCTGGCGGCCGGCAACGTCGCCTACAAACTTCTGGAGCGTCTGGGCGGTGCCAAGGCGGTGGGGCCGCTTTTGATGGGCATCAGCAAGCCCTTTAATGTTCTTCAGCGGGGAGCCGATATGGAGAATGTCGTCAATGTCATGGCGATCACGTCAGCCCAGGCCCAAGACCTGGCCGAAGGCCGGGGGACGGCCGCCGTGGTGTGAGCCGCTCGGCCCAATCCGCATGCCCGATCACGCTTTGCGCCAAACAGCCATGGCGAGTCCCCCGTCAGCCCGTGAACGGGCACCCAACCGCCCCGCAGGCAGGGAGTATCCCCGATGGCCGTTGCCGTAGATCTGGCACCCTGGATGCCGCTGATTCGCAAAATCCTGATCTTTTCCTATCTCACCGACGGGGAACTCGCCCACATGCTGGGGCTCTCCGAGCTGCTCCGCTTTCAGGCCGGTGAAAAACTGTTCGCTCAGGGGGACGACAGCCTGGCGGTCTTTGCCCTGATCGAAGGTCAGGTGGAGCTTTCCTTCCGCAAGGCCAGCGGCAACCGGGTCAGCGTTGGGGCCGTGTCCGCGGGTGAGGTTTTCGGAGAAGCCGGCGTGTTCATGACGGTCAAGCGCACCGCTGACGCGCTGGTGGCCGCCGACAGCACCTTGCTGAAAATCGGGCGCAGGAACATGATGGCCTTCATCAAGCAGTATCCCGTCGGCGGCAACAAGCTCCTCATGCTGATGATCTACGGTCTGCTCAGCAAGCTGCGCGAGGCCAACCAGATGCTTCCCCTGGAAAACCCGGGAGCCATCGAGATGGACTCGATCGACCCGCTTTTCCAGGATTTCATAAACGAAACCTGAAGGGTGCGCACAATCCGGGGTGTTGCGTCGGGAGTCACCGCAAAGCCCCTGCGGGACACAACCAGTCCCCTTCCGTCGCGGGCGCCGCGCCCCTCGGCCTCGGTCCCTTCTTTTTTGTCTTTTCAGTGACCGCCGGCATCGATGCGGGCTCGCTGGCGCGCCACCGATCTGAGCCCCTCGGGATTGTCCCGAAAGTAGAGTTCGGCCAGATGGTTGAACTCCCTGGCCTGTAAAAAATTCTGCTTGCGCAGCCAAGCCTCCCCAAGAAAATAATAATTGCGAGCGTTTTCCGCGTCCAGGCTCAGGGCCCGCTCCAAAACCGTGATGGCGTCGTCGGCCCGATCGGCGGCCAGCAGCTTGCGCCCTTCTTCGGTCAGCTGGCGCGCAGCGACCTGCTGGGGGGTGGGCGCCGGCGACGGTGAGGGCACCGGGGCCCTGATTTCAGGGCGCGCTGGCGGCGCCGCCCGGTCGGTGGGGGTATAGTGCACCATGGGTTTCTGGCAGGCGGCGAGCACGAGCGCCGCCATGAGCACCGCCAGCGAGCGGCCCAGGCTATTTGTGGGGCAAGCGCTTTTGGACGTCATCAAAGAATTTCCTCAAGGGGTTGCTGCGCCGATGCAGGGGGCAGGGTGTCGTGGGCGCATTGGTTTCCAGGAAGTATTCCACCATCGGGGTGGGGCAGGCTTTCAGCGCCAATTGGCCCGATTGGCGGCACACCCGCCGCTGAACGACCCCCGGCGGGGGGCTGAACCAGGCGCCGGAGACCGTCTGGGGAATGGCCTTGAGCAGATCGGCCCATATCGGCAGGGCCGCCGATGGCCCCGATGCGTGGATGCTGGCGCCGTCATCGAACCCCACCCACACCAGCGCCAGAAGCTCCGGCGTGTAGCCCACAAACCAGGCATCCCGTGAATTGTTGGTGGTGCCGGTTTTGCCGGCAACCGGGAAGGTGATGCCGCGCCGCGCCAGGGAAATGGCCGTGCCTTCGGTCACGACACTGGCCAGCAGCGAATTCATTATAAAAGCCGCGGCCGGGCTGATGACGCGCTCGATGCTCATGTGCCGCCGCTCCAGCACCTGGCCGGCTTCGTTGGCCACTGCCTTGAGTGCCAGCGGGTAGGGTTCCAGCCCTCCCGCCGGAAAGGTGCAATAGGCCCTGGCCAGCTCCAGAGGGATCACCTCGAAGGCCCCCAGGGCCATGGCGGGCAGGGGGCGCAGGCGGGTGGAGAACTGAAAGTTCTCCGCCGTGGCCACCACCGCATCCAGGCCGGTCTGGATGGCCAGGGAGACCGTCGCCCGGTTGGCGGAGTGCGCCAGGGCTTGGCGAAAGCTGAGTTCCGGGGCGGTTTCGCGTTCGAAATTTTGCGGCTCCCAGCGCCGACCGTCTATTTCATACACCTGGGGACGGTTGGACAGGCGTGAGGCCGGCGTGAAGCGCTTTAGTCCGGCCAGGAAAACAAAGGGCTTGAAGGTGCTGCCGGGCTGGCGGCGGGCCTGGCTGACACGGTTGAACTGGCTTTCAGCGTAATCGCGCCCCCCCACCATGGCCAGGATGTGCCCGGTCTTGGGCTGCATCACGACCACGGCGCCCTGGAGTCTGGTTGCCGGGGAGCGCCGCGCACGCAGACCGGGGCTTTTTTCCAGGCGCGCCAGACCTCGCAGGAGAGCGGTTTCGGCCGCGGATTGAATCTGGGTGTCAAGCGTGGTGTAAATCGACATCCCCATGCTCGCCAGGGCTTCGGGCGAATAGAGGGCCCCCAGCTGCTCGGAGAGGTAATCCATGAAGTAGGGGGCCATGCGGAGATAGGTGCGGAAGCCTGCTGGGGTGAGGGGTGTTTCCAGGGCGTCGTGCAGCGCCTCCGCGGTCAGCCAACCGTTTTTGGCCATGGCCCGTAAAACGGTGTCACGCCGGTTGCGGCAGCGTTCAAGGTCCTGGTGGGGGGAGTAGCGGTTCGGGGCCTTGATCAGGCCCGCCAGGGCCGCCGCCTCGGTCAGTGAGAGGGTCGCCACCGGCTTGCCGAAGTAAAAATCCGCCGCCTCGCCGATGCCGTTGATGGAGACCGACCCTTTTTGCCCGAGGTAGATCTCGTTGAGGTAGATCTCCAGGATTTCATCCTTGGCGTAGCGGGCGTCGATGAGAAGCGCCATCAGGAGTTCCTTGAGTTTTCGGCTCAAGGTCCTTTCCGGGGTCAGGAAATAATTCTTGCTGAGCTGCTGGGTGATGGTCGAGCCGCCCTGTCGGATGCCGCCGGCGCGCAGGTTGGCCCACAAGGCGCGCAGCAGTCCCCGTGGGTCGACCCCGTGGTGATGGTAAAAGCGACTGTCCTCCGCGGCCAGAACGGCCTGGATCAGGGGGCGGGGCACCTGGTCGATGGCCACCAGCTTGCGCTGCTCGCGGGCGACGCCGAAGAAGAGCCCGATTTTTTCGGGCTCCAGCTCCAGCAGCGGCAGTGCGCGTCCCGAACGCTGGTCGGTGATGGCGCCAATCCGGTTTCGATCAAGGGCGATCTGGACCGGAAACCCGCTGCGGGTTTGACTGGGGGTTTTCAGATCGTGCAGGAAAACCTCCAGCCGGCCCGGTCGCAGCCGGTATTCCCCGAAAGCCGGGGGGCGGTTGACCCGACGGTAGCCCAAGGCCTCCAGTTTGGCGAGAAAAAGCGCTTGATTGCAGCCTTGGCCCGGAAAAAGGAGCGTGGAATCCGAATAGACGGTGGAGGGGACCTGCCAGCGCCGGGAGGAGAAGCGGCCGTCGATCTGGACCGTAAGATAGCCGCCGTAGACGGCGAGGCCGGCCATGGCGACCACCGCCAAGGCCAGCAGGAGCAGCGGGAGTCTTTTGATCAGCCGTTTGCGGAAGGATGTCGCTTTTTTAACCACACGCGGAACCGTTACCTTTCGCCGCCATCGAAAACGCGTTGTTTCAGGAGGCGCCTGCGCGGCCGTGCTGCATCCCCGCAGGGGCTGCAGAGCACCCGCGCAGGGCCTTTGACCGCAGATTGCGCGGGTCCCGGGGTGCTTTCGGTGGACTGCCGCCCGGCCGAAAGGCGGTCAAAAGGTTTCCCGGACAACGGCGAGGATCTCTTCCCGGGTGTGCAGCGGCCCCTGGCCGATGCCGGGGCAAGCGGCTGCGGCCTGTTTCCAGCTGTAGCGCGAGCGCAGGTTGCTGAACCAGAAGGGGTAGGTGCGGCACTGGCGGGGTCGTGCCGGGTAGATGCGGCATCTTCCGTCAAAGAAAATGCAGTTTCCCGACGGGGTTTCGCGGAGGCTGAAGCTGTCCCGAAAGGGGTAGAGCATCTCGGCGATCAGTTCGGCTGCCGGCAGGCCGAGGATGGCGGCGATCGGCCCTATTTCCGTGGCGGCAACATAGACCGTGCCCGGCTCCCCGGTACAGCAACGCCCGCATTGAATGCAGGTAAAGCATAGGCCTGAATCGAAAAAATAAGGCCGTTCTTGCAAAGACGCCATCATCGGCTGCTCAAAAGAAAAAAACCTAAAAGACCACGGCAGGCTGAAACGGGCACCCGTGGGGATTGCGCGCAAGCGCCCGGCCTGTGCCGCACAAGAAGCTGGGCGGCAATGCGCATCAGCCCTCTTGAATCGGCACGATAACGATGTTGACCCGCCGGTTCAGGTCATGGCTGGATGAGATCGGCATGGATTTGCCGTAGCCGATCGCCTGGATGCGCGCCGGGTTGACGTTGCGCTGGATCAGGGCGTTTTTGACGGCTTCCGCACGCCGCTCCGAAAGCTGCTGGTTGTAAGCTTCCGCGCCCTGGGTGTCGGTGTGGCCCTCAACCCGGATGGTGGTCTGGGGGTATTTGTTCAAGACCCCCGCCACCCGGTCGAGTTCCATGTAACCGCCGGGCTTGATGGTTGCGGAGTCGAAATCGAACATGACATCGCCCTTGAAGGTGGCCGTCAGAACATCCTGGCTTCGGGCCAGACTGACCGCATCGGACTGGGCCATGACGTTGCGCAGTTCGGCCTCTTGGCGGTCCATGTAGGCGCCGATCTGGTGGCCGGCCAGTCCGCCGACGGCCGCCCCGATGGCCGCCCCGATCAAGGTGCCTTGGGTGTTGCGCCCGATGGCCTGACCTAAACCGGCGCCGGCCGCCGCCCCGATCAGCACGCCGGCGCCCGTGCCTTTCTGCGCCTGCGTCGATTGGGAACTGCAGGCGGCAAGAGTCACCACCAGGGTTAGGCTCAGCAAGCTGGCAATCAATGCACGTGGTTTCATGGATACTCTCCCGGGTTGATAAACGGCGGGGCCGTTTGAAGGCGCCGGGACCCCTTCGTCCCGGCAAAATGAACCGCTAACTTAGGCTGCCCGCGCGGAAATGTCAAGGCTCCCACAAAGCGTCAAACCCGCTTCGCGCTAAGCTGCAGGTCCCTTCCGGGCTTGACATCGGGGCCGGATTGACCTAACTATAATCACCTCCAGGGCCGTGCTCCGCGCCTTCGCAACCCTTCGGAAGGCTGTTGGGCTGATCCGGCCGTCGGTGCTCGGTTGATCGCCTGTTTGACAGACGGCATGCCGCCGTCATACCAGCCGTTCGGCCACCGCTGGCCGCCAAGAGGAAAGCCCCGCGTCATGAAGCCGGCCATACCCTATAATCTGACAACCGCCCTGGCGCCCCTGGTGACGACCGCGGTTTGCCTTCTTTTCGGGCTGACACCGGTTTGGTCCGCGCATGGGGGTACCGTCGCGGTCGGAAACCAGGAGCCGCGACCCCCGGCAGCGGTCGAAACGTTCGTGCATCTGTATTTCGCCGATCGCGGGGGCTTGCTGCTGGCGGCGGAGGCGCGTGTGATGCCCCGCCAGGCGGATGTCTGCCAGCGGGCCCACTGGCTGGTGACCGAACTGATCCGCGGCCCGCAGCAGGGAGGTCTGCCCACCCTGCCGCCGGAAACCGGGCTGCGGGCCCTTTTCATCACGCCCGATGAAACCGCCACCGTCGATTTTTCCGCCGCCATTCAGGAACATCACCCTGGCGGGGTGCGCAGCGAACTGCTGAGCGTTTACGCCGTCGTCAACACGTTGATTTTGAACCTGCCTGAAGTCAGTGCGGTTAAGATTCTGATCGAGGGGCGCGAGGTTTCGACCCTTGCGGGTCATATTGCCCTGACGGCCCCTCTTAATGCTGATATGCTGCTGATTCGATAATGAAAAAAATACGCATCAACCAGTTTCGCAACATCGGCATCATTGCTCACATTGACGCCGGTAAAACTACCGTTACCGAGCGCATTCTGTTCTATACCGGCCGTTCCCACAAACTCGGGGAGGTGCATGACGGTGAGGCCGTCATGGACTGGATGGCCGATGAACAGGAGCGCGGCATCACCATTACCTCGGCGGTGACCAGCTGCAACTGGCGAGACAATGAAATCCATATCATCGATACCCCCGGGCACGTGGATTTCACCATCGAGGTGGAGCGTTCGCTGCGGGTTCTCGATGGGGCCATCGGGGTTTTCTGTGCGGTGGGCGGGGTCGAGCCCCAATCCGAAACGGTTTGGCGGCAGGCGGACAAATACCGGGTCCCCAAGATCGCCTTTGTCAACAAGATGGACCGCATCGGCGCCAGCTTCGAGCGCACCGTGGCGATGATGAAAACCCGGTTGGGGGCCAAACCCTTGGTGATCCAGCTGCCGGCTGGGGCCGAGGACGCCTTTTCAGGGGTCATCGATTTGATCCGAATGGAGCAGATTACCTGGGATGAGTCGTCTGCCGGGGAAAAGTATGCTTACGGCGCGATTGCCCCCGAGCACCGCGAAGCGGCCGAAGCCGCCCGTGAGAAGCTGATCGAAACAGTGGCCGAAAACGACGATGCCATCATGGAACTTTACCTGGGCGAGGAGCCGATCGACAATGCCGCCCTTGTGGCGGCCATCCGGCGGGCGACGATCGGGCTCAAACTGGTCCCCGTGCTGTGCGGCAGCGCGCTGAAAAACAAAGGGGTGCAGCCGCTGATCGATGCCATCGTGGCCCTGTTGCCCAGTCCGGTGGATGTTCCCCCCATCGCCGGCCACCACCCTGAAACCGGCGAGGAGATCCCCTGTCCCCCCAGAGAAACGGCACCGCTGGCGGCCCTGATCTTCAAGGTTTCGATGATCGAGGGGCGCAAGCTTTCATTTGTTCGGGTCTACAGCGGTAAGCTTGTCGCCGGCACCGAGGTCTACAACGCCTCGCGCAACACCAAAGAGAAGCTTTCCCGGATCATGCTGATGCATGCCAACAAGCGGGAGCGGGTCGATGCGGTCGGGGCCGGCAGCATCGTGGGGATTGTGGGCCTCAAGGAGTCCTCCACCGGTGAGACCTTGTGCCACAAAGAGCATCCCGTACTGCTGGAAAAAATCGAGTTCTACGAGCCGGTGATCTCCATCGCGGTGGAGCCCAAGACCCACGCCGACCAGGAAAAATTCGAGGAGGTGCTCGAAAAGTTCATGGCCGAGGACCCCACCCTGCGGGTTCGGCAGGACGCGGACACCGGCCAGACGATTCTTTCCGGCATGGGCGAGCTGCACCTGGAGGTCATCATCAGCCGCATGCAGCGCGAGTTCAACACGCACGTCAATGTCGGCAAACCCCAGGTGGTCTACCGCGAGACCATTGAGAACAAGGCGGGCGGGTCGGCGGCCTTCGACCGCGAAATCGGCGGCCAGCGGCATTACGCGGAGGTGACCTTGAAACTCCTGCCGCTGCCGCGCGGCACGGGCAACCAATACCGCTGCGAGCTCAGCGCTGATCTGCTGCCGGCGGCTTTCCTGGCCGCTGCCCAGAAGGGCGTCCTGGAGGCCTTGGAAAGCGGCACGCTGCTCGGCTACCCGGTGGTGGATGTGGCGGCTGTGCTGACCGGGGCCGGTTCCAGGGAGTCGCTGGGAACGGAGCTGGCCTTTACCGTCAGTGCGTCGATGGCCTGCAAGGATGCCATGGGAAAGGGCGGGGCGTTTCTGCTGGAGCCGATCATGGATGTGGAAGTCTACGTGCCGGACACCTTTTTAGGGGAGGTCATCGGGGATATCAACGCCCGCAGCGGCAAAATCGAATCCATCGGACCCAAGAGCGGTCTTCAGGAAATCCGCGCCACGGTTCCGCTCTCGCAGATGTTCGGCTACTCCACCGCCCTGCGATCGGCCACCCAGGGACGCGGCACCTTTACCATGCAGTTCGCGCGTTTCGACCGCAACGGCTGACGCTGCCGCATTTTTGCCTGGGCCCGGCCCCGTATGTCCCCTGCCGCGTCAAGCCGCTTGCCCTGAGGGGTCCTAGCGGGGTCGCTCAGCCGTTTGGCTGGCTTGGAGGGCCGATTTCCTGCTGACTTTCAGCAGGGTTGCGATCTGGTCGGATTTTTGGGGGTCCGTGATGGTTTCCTGGGCCTTTTCCAGGTGAAAAACGGCATTTTCGTGTTCTTTTATCCGGTTGTAGTAAACTCCGAGGTTGTAATGGGCGTCGCCCAGTTTTGCTAGTTTGCCGTAGGCTTGGCCCAAATAGTAGTAGATCTGAGGGTCTTCCGTGGTCAGGACCAGCAGCTCCTCGAAGGTCGTGACGGCATCGGCCAGGTGGTCCATCTCCAGCTGGGTCCGGCCGAGGAGGATTCTCACCTCGGGGTCGTCGGGCAGGATGGCGGCGCTGCCCTGCAAAATTTTCCGCGCTTGGTCGTATTGACCGTCCTGAAAATAGGCGCCGCCTAAATCTCGCAGCACGTAAGGGTCGAGCGCCCTGCGGGCCAGGGCCGCGCGCAGCTGGGCGATTGCCTCACGGCGGTTGCCGGTGCGGGCCAAAATCAGGCCGTAGCCGTAATGGGCGACCGGGTCGCCGGGGTTTGCGGCGATGGCCGCTTCAAAATGCTTCATGGCGATCTCGGCGTCGCCGTAAACCGCTATCAGCCGTGCCTGGGTCCTTCGAAAGGGGTAAGGATCCGCCGATGTGAGGGGGGCGCCGGCTTCCTGGTGCGCCACCCACCTGTCAACATAGGCGATGCGGTCTTCGGTGGCCGGGTGGGTCATGAGGTAGTTGGGGACTTGCTGGCTGTCATACCACTGTTTAGCGCGCATTTTCTTCAGAACGTCGATGATTCCCTGGCCGCTGTAGCCCGCCTCGTTGAGAACCTTTAAGCCGATCTGGTCGGCCTGGATTTCGTCTTCGCGGCTGTAGGCCAGCATGGCCGACTGGCCGGCGGCCATGGAACCGACCGTCAGGGCGCTTGCGGCCGAACCGGCCCCGCCGATGCCCAGCAAAACGCCCGCAGCCACCCCCGCCAATGTGCCGAGCTGGACCTTCTTGCTGCGTTCGATTTTCTGCGAGATGTGGCGGCAGACCACGTGGGCGATTTCGTGGCCCAGAATGCCGGCCAGTTCCTCTTCGGTTTCCATTGCCGCAATCAGACCGCTGTTGATGTATATGTGGCCTGCAGGGGTGGCGAAGGCATTGTAGACATCCTCGCGGATGATGTAAAATTGGTAGTTGAACGGTTGCGAGGGCAATGCTGCCAGAACCTTGGCGCCTATCTCGCGGACATAGGCGTTTGCCATGGAATCGTTGATGATCTCGAAATGATCCGCCACCACCTTGAGGAACTCGCGCGACATTTGCTCCTCTTCCTGGATGGTGATGGCATTGGCCCGAAGCGGCGGCCAGCAAACGCTCAGAAGGACTCCGACCAGTATCGGCGCGACAAGTTTGGACAATCGGTTCATGGGGCTCCTGTGGTGCGGCGCGAACGGCCGGGGTGTTGGGAGGCGGCCGGCGGTTCGCCCTGCGTTTTCTGATCATAAGGGTGAACTGCCGAAAATTCAAGGGTCCCGGATGACGCGCGGCCTGCCGATATGCTTTTCAAAGGGTCGCTTTTGTGTTAGAAGCTCAGGCACTATGGCGTATACCATCTGCATCGCAAACCAAAAGGGCGGCGTGGGCAAAACCACCACGGCCATCAACCTTTCGGCGGCCCTGGCGGTCTCCGAGAAACGCACCCTGCTGGTGGACTGCGACCCTCAGGCCAATGCCACCAGTGGTGTCGGGATCGACAAGACCGCCATCCAGTACTCCCTCTACCACGGCATGATCGGTCAGGTCGGCGCCGAACGCCTGGTGCTGAGCACGGAAATCGAAACCCTCAAGGTGATTCCCTCCCGGCTGGAGCTGATCGGCTTCGAGGTGGAGATGATGGCGACATCCGGCCGCGAGCAGACCCTCAAAAATCTGCTGGCCGGGCTTCAGGCGGCTTATGATTTCATCATTCTGGACTGCCCCCCCTCTCTCAGCCTGCTGACGGTCAATGCCATGACGGCGGCGGATGCCATGCTGATCCCCTTGCAGTGCGAATATTACGCCCTGGAAGGCTTGGGGCAGCTGCTGCAGACCATCAAGCGCATTCAAAATAAGCTCAACCCGAGGCTTTCCATCGCGGGCATCCTGCTGACCATGTTCGACACGCGCACGAACCTGTCTCACCAGGTCGCTGAAAACGCGGAAAAGTTTTTTCCCGAGCTGGTCTTTCGGACCCAGATTCCCCGAAACGTGCGGTTGGGGGAGGCGCCGAGTTTCGGGAAGCCGATTCTCCTCTACGATGCCGCCTCCGCAGGGGCCAGAAGCTATTTTGCGCTGGCCGACGAAATCCTGCATCAATGAAAACCCCGCTGCCGCTTCCGTTGAGAGATCTTCGCCATGGCTAAACCCAAAAGCCCCCCGTCGCAGGGCGCGGCGGCCGCCGCCAAACGCAGGAAATTGGTGTTGGGCCGCGGGCTGGATGCGCTTATCCCCGATTTTGAGGCGTCGGCCGGCAGTTCGCCGGATTACCGTCACTGCCCGGTGGACCAAATTCGCCCCAACCGCTACCAGCCGCGAATCCGTTTCGCCGAAGAGGAGCTGGCCGAACTCGCCGATTCCATCCGCAGCCAGGGGATCATCCAGCCGCTGCTGGTGCGTCAGGACGACCACGGGTTTGAGCTCGTGGCCGGTGAAAGACGCCTGCGGGCCGCCAAGCTGGCGGGGCTTACCGAGGTGCCCGTGGTGGTCAGGGAGATCTCGGATTCCCAGATGTTGGAGTTTTCGATCGTCGAAAACATTCAGCGCGAAAACCTCAACTCCCTGGAG
>JBAPYE010000579.1:0-3649 GCA_049284575.1 Desulfobacterales bacterium | reverse complement strand
ACGGGCATATTCGATTGCATCCCTGCTCTGAATTTTACCATAATGCTCGAAGGGCGCGCCTTCCGGGTGCCCATTGGCATAGCGGGTTGGAATGTATAAGCCGTCCAGGACCTTGGCCTTGTCGATCAAGTCTTCCGGAATCGCCTTTTAAAAATAAGCCTGGCACCATTTCGAGACCCGCTTCAAACGAGAGTTCCGCCTCCTGCCTTACAAGCCGGAAAAGAGCCTAACTACTTATAATTAATTTTTTTTTCAGCCGGGCGGTTTCTCCGTGATATTATCCACCCGTACCCTGAAAAACAAACCTTCTTCCCATTTATCTTGCATTGTTATCAAAAAAACACCAGAGGAATGCAAGAATATATCTGGTTATCCCTTGACATCTGCAAGGGCATGATACATTGCACAATTGTCTATCGTCGCTTTTTTTGTATCGAACCTTGTGCCTTGACTTTCTTCCCCGGGTAGTAACCAATGATTAAATCATTAAAAGCCCTTTTATCCATCAACCCCGCAACCATCACTTTCGCTGTGATCGGCATCATATGCGCGTTGTTTGTTTCCGGTTCACCGATTTTCGAGTTGATCGAACTAAAGACCTATGACCTGCGTTTCCGTTCGCGCGGTTATTTGAAGCCCACACCGGCCGTGGTCCTGGCGCTGATCGACGAAAAAAGTCTCGATACGGAAGGTCGCTGGCCCTGGCCCCGTTCCAAGATCGCCCGCTTGGTGGACATCCTCTCCCGGGACGGTGCCAAGGTGATCGGATTTGACATTGGTTTCCTGGAACCGGACGAAAATTCGCGGCTGGGGCTGGTGCAGCAACTCGGTCGTGAAATCGAAACTCTCAAGGTAGACAATCCCGAACTCTCCGCGTTCATCCAGGAAAAGCAGCTGGATGCCGATAACGACAGGGCCCTGTCCAAAGCCATCCAAAACGCATCTTCCACGGTCGTTCTGGGATATTTTTTCCACATGAGCGAATCCGATCTCGACTACAAGATCCTGCCGGGCCAGGTGGAGAAACAGGTCGAGCGCATCAGCAAGTCCAAGTACCCCATTGTCATGGACAACCGCAGCGGAAACGGTATCGATCCTTTCATCACCGCATTCATTCCCGAAAGCAATCTGGCCATTTTCACTGAGGCAGCAGCGGGGTCAGGTTATTACAGCGTGAAGGCCGATCCGGACGGCGTGGTGCGATGGCTGCCGCTTATCATCAAGTGCCGGGAAGATCTTTTCCCCCCGCTGTCGGTGTTGTGCACCTGGTTTTTTCTGGACCGGCCGCAACTGATTGTCAGCGTGGCCGATTACGGCGTGGAGGGGATTCAAATGGGGCCGCGCTTTATCCCCACCGACGAGAGCGGTGAAATGCTGATCAACTTCCTCGGCCCCGTCAAAACCTTCCCGCACATCTCCATCAGTGACATACTCAGCGGCCGTGTTTCTGCCGGTACTTTCACGGGCAAGATCGTGCTGGTCGGCGCCACGGCCATGGGAACCCACGACCTGCGGGCGACACCCCTCAGCCCGCTGTATCCCGGAGTGGAAATCCACGCCAACGTGATCGACAATATATTGACCGGCGAATTCATCACGCGTCCCAAGTGGTCGAAAATATATGACCTTCTGGCAATCGTCATGATGGGGACGCTGGCCGGTCTCGCTCTGCCCCGCATGAGTGCCGTCAAGGGACTGTGCCTGGCCGTGGGGTTGTTCGCCGCTTATATAGCGGCGGCCCGCTGGCTGTTTGTCAGCCAACGGATGTGGCTCAACATGGTCTACCCTCTTCTGGTCCTGGCGATCAACTATACCGCCTTAACGGCCTATTACTATGTCACCGAAGAGCGGGAACGCAAAAAGGTCAAGGGCACCTTCCGGCAGTTTGTGGCTCCGCTGGTGATCGATGAACTGCTCAAGGATCCCGACAAACTGACCTTGGGCGGTGAGGAAAAAGAGCTCACCGTGCTCTTCAGCGACCTTGAAGGGTTTACGACGTATTCGGAGCGATACAGCCCCAGCGAAATGATCAGTATCCTGAGCGACTACTACAATGTTATGACCGAACAGATTTTCCACTACAAGGGGACTCTGAAGGAATACGTGGGTGATGAAATAATGGCATTCTTCGGGGCCCCGCTGGACAACCTCGAGCACGCCCAGAGGGCCTGCCGGGCGGCCCTTTCCATGCGGGAACACCGCCGTGCCCTGGGTATCGAGTGGGCCAAGATGGGCCGTCCGGTCCTGAGAGCCCGCACCGGCATCAACTCGGGCACCATGCTGGTCGGCAATTTGGGCTCCAAGTACCGCTTCGCCTATGGTGTGCTAGGAGACCATGTGAATCTGGGCTCGCGGCTGGAGGGGCTCAACAAGATGTACGGGTCTGAAATTCTCATTGGCGAAAACACGGCCCGCCTGGTCAAGAACGAATTTCTGCTTCGCAAAATCGACGTCGTGCGGGTCAAGGGACGTGCCCAGTGTGTTGATGTCTTCGAGCTGGTGGCCGAAAACGGCCATGAGGTTCCTCCCCCGCACAATGAGGCCCTGAAGGAATATGCCGCCGGTTACGAGGCATACTGCGAACAGCACTGGGATGAAGCAATCGGCCTTTTCGAGAAAGCCCTGGAATTCTTACCGGAAGACGGCCCTTCAAGGACCATGGCCGAACGCTGCCGCATATACAGGGAAGCACCGCCACCGGAAGGGTGGGACTGCGTCTTCGAACCCAAGACTAAATAAATGATAGGGGACAGCTTAGAAGAAAGTTGTTCAAGCCCGCAGCCTGCTCTTCTATTGGGCACAAAGGAACTGGGGAAGAGTATGACAGAAACGGCAAACCGTCTGGGTTTGAGCCAGCCGGCTGTGAGCATCGCGGCAAGACGGGGAGAAGAAATCGCAAGGCACTCTGACCATTTGTTATTTGGCAAAAAATATTTTATATTTTTATGGGCCCTCTTCTTCCCCAGGATGTCCCTTATCCCCCCCTGTCGCTACTCGTCCTAAAAAGAAGCGGCAAAGCCGCGTTTCATAAATTCGCACGGCGAATTTATTTATGTATTTATGGACGTTACCTTCCTATTTTATTTCCCATAGTCGCAGCCCGGGGACGGTCTTAAAGTGGGCGTCGTAGGTGATGACGACGGATCCCGATTCCAAGGCGTGCGCGGCAATCCACACATCATTTATCGGCAATGGGGTGCCTGCCTTTTTCAGCCAAAATTTGATGTAGCCGAAAACTTCTGCGGTTTCTAAGGTTGCGTTGAGAATTTTAATGCCGGGTTTTGATAGAAATCGTCGCAGAATGTCTTTATTCTCCGGTTCCTTCGTTCCGCCTTTGAAACCCGCATACAGTTCGCCGAGAACAAATACAGACATATAAACCGTTTCGGCAGCAGAAATGACATGCAGCACGCTTGCCTCGCCTGCAAGGAGCCGGGTATACGCATTCGTATCGAGCAGGATTTTTTTCACAACCAATCTTCGCGATCGACTCTACGCAACGTTTCTGTCTTTTTTTCGAATTCGGACAGCTCCGTATTGGTCCAGATGCCGCAGAATTCCTCAAACCGACTGATATTATCGAGATAATCCTTAGGTTTTACACCGAGAGAAGACTCCAGGATTTTCTTTATCGTCATGTTGACGCTCA
>JBAPYE010000578.1:0-5135 GCA_049284575.1 Desulfobacterales bacterium | reverse complement strand
CGTGAATTTAAGTCTCTGATCCGAAGAATAAACTTGACTTACGGTCCGCTGGATGATTCTGCTTTAACTGCCGAAGAAATGAGATAATTTGTTAGCCGGCTTAAACTTAAGGAAGCTCGGCCGGTGGCTTAATATAAGCTGCCTCTACAACCGAGATTTGTCGGAGGCGCTGGATCACTCTTTCTGCCTGGTCCATATCCTGCACCTCTATGGTAAAATAAGGTGCCAATAATGGGTCAGTTGCGCCATGATGGACAGGCATCAGGACCATCCCTAAGTCTTTTAAAATCTCTAAAACTTGTTGCAGTTCCGGAAGCGTTTTCTCACTTTTTTGAAAGGCTAATGCTTCCGCCATTGCAAGCTTAATAGTTATTTCCATGATAAAAGCTCATGGCCCCTTGGGTGGTTCTGTTGTAAAAAATCGCGATTACCTGCTAAACGACATTCTCTTTGGATGTGCTGGGGAAACCAAGTCTGGAGCCGCATGTTCATAAACCCGAACTGATCTTGGTCAAATCAAAATTACAGGTGCTTAAAGCGGGTTTTATACTTTTTCAGCTCCGTATAGCCAAATTTTTCACAGGCTCGGCAGAAGTTCATGGCGCACCTGGCGACCATTAACGGAATAATGAACCCTTTGAAAACTATCCGATCAAATTTGGTGCTACAGCCATTGACGAGACCAGAGAACCTTCTGTAAGTTTCTTAATAAGCCACTTCCTGGGTAATTTTATGTTTTAGGGCACCATCAAGTTTACAAAAAAGGTGGCTTATTGTCACTTCCCAGGGTTGCAGGCGTAGCCAGACTTAGAAGGTGCGAATCGGCTGGAAAACTATCGCTTCGGTTGCACGACAAGCGATATCCACCCGTGAAGAATTTGCGGCTCGGCCCTGCGTTTTGACGCGGCGACGAATATAATCAGGGATATTTAGCCTATAATATCTTATCCGATTTCTGTCCATAGGGGAAAATACCAATTTCATAGGGGAAACAACTATTTCTGCATATGGGTTGGAAGGCCGATTTTTTCGAGCGTGTCCAAAAAGGTTATTTGATCGCAAGACGCCGGACCATCAGTTTGAACATGACAATGTGTATCATGCTCTCGTTTGTTTCTATCAAGTACTCATAATCTTTGGATAGCCTTCGGTGACGACCCAGCCAGCCGAAGCTTCGTTCCACAACCCACCGGCGGGGGGACCACGTAGAAACCTTTAACTTTGTCGAATCGTTTTACAATCTCCAGCTTGAGCGGGCTACCGGGGGGCGCAGCGCTGAAGCCAGCCCTTTAAAGTATGCCAGGCAACTGGCGTACATCAGCCGGGTGAGCCGCTGCGGGCAGGAGAGGTGGCTTTTGTCGATGTTGAACCCCCGGCTTTTTTGATCGCTGAAGAAAGTTTCAATCGTAAAACGCATCGCGTAATAGTCGCAGGCCTTCGGGCCGGATAAAAAATTGGTCACCAGGAAAATGGGTTCGCTCTGACCCTCCGCCCACCAGGCCACCACTTTCAGTTGCGGCTTGATCATCGACTGCCACAGTTTCCCTTCGGTGCCGCTTCCCTACGAGGATGACCAGGAACCGGTCCGTCCGGACATCTGCATTGGGACCGACAGCTATCATACTCCCCGAAGGCTGGTTACTGAAACTGCTGCGATCTTCGAAAAGGCCGGGTTTCGCGTTGTCTTGAACCGGCCGTTTTCCGGAACCATCGTTCCCATGAAGTTCTACCGCCGCGAGCCGGCGGTGTCCTCGATCATGATCGAGCTCAACCGAGGGTTGTACATGGACGAAAAGGCGGGTGTGCCCCTGCCCCAATTCGAGATTCTGCGCCGGAGGCTGGACGGCTGCCTGATGGGGCTGAAACTGGCATTTGAGGGAATCGGGAGGAAAATTTGATCGGTGCCATCGCAGGTGACATGATCGGCAAACCCTTCGAGCGTTACCCCATCAAGCACAAGAACTTCGACCCACTTGTGCACGGATTCACCGACGATACGGTGTTAACCGTGGCCGTGGCTCACGCCATCCTCACCGGCGATGACATGGCGGAAACCATCAAGGCCTTCGCCAACAAATTTCCCCATGCCGGCTACGGCAGCGGATTCCGCCGCTGGATGCGGGCCTGGGAAAACGAGCCCTACAACAGCTTTGGCAACGGCGCGGCCATGCGGGCATCCCCGGTTGGTTTCGCCTATGACACGGAGGCCGAGGTACTGCGCAACGCCGCGCGCTCGGCGGCTGTGACACACAACCACCCGGAAGGCATCAAAGGCGCCCAGGCCACGGCCCTTGCGATATTTTTGGCCCGCAAGGGGGCCGACAAGGAGACGATCCGGGCGGAGATCGCCGGCCGGTTTGGCTATGACATGGACCGCACCGTGGACGAGACCCGCCCCGGTTACCGCTTCGACGTGTCCTGCCAGGGATCGGTACCCGAGTCCATCATCGCTTTTCTGGACTCGACCTCTTACGAGGATGCAGTCAAGAACGCCATCTCCCTTGGGGGTGATGCCGACACCATGGCCTGCATCACCGGCGGCATCGCCCAGGCCTTTTACAAGAAGATCCCCGAGGCGATCGTGTCAAGTGTCACGGAGAAGCTCCCGCGGGATTTGTTGACGGTGGTAGAACGTTTCAACGAGACATACGGCTGCCCCTTTTGATCTAACAAAAACGATTGTTGGAGGCTTTGAATGCGCGATTTGTATGTGGTCTTCGAAGAGGGAAGGGCGATCAAATGTGTTTTTCACACGATCGTCGTGCGCAATGGGGCGCTGGCCGAAAAATACCCCGGCGGGCTCAGGGCCTTTACCGAAAAGAACTTGTCCAAGTCCAACCGCGACCTGACCGTTTACTGCGACATGGGATCCGACATCGGGGATGTGTGGGGTGATCTGGTCAATCACGGCTTGACACCGGGAGAGGATTTCATTTGTTTTGACGCGACCTCTCACACCATGGCCATTGGAATGGGCGGGAAGGACAACGCCGAGGAAGCCATCGAATTCACCGTTCCATGGCTTGAAGGGCGCTGCACCAAGGAGGGGGCCTTTGTATGGCTCTCCGAAAACGCGGGGAGTGCCGCCGCGGTGGGCGAACGATCGAATGGGTCCCCTTCGAATGCCTCGGAGGAGGCGTTGGACATCGATATTTATCACCACGGATGCGGCGATTTTCAACGCCTCAAACGGAAAAAGTGGAGCTGGGAGTTTCTGGCCTCAGGTTTAGTCACATGTAATATGGCCAGTACGAGTTACCAAACATTCTATATCGGCAATACCCGGAACAACAGGTACTGGGCCCTTCAAGACCTTTCCTGGAATCGCAAGATTGTGGTCGTTGCCGAGGTGAAGAATTTCCAGCCGCACCACGTTTCGGAAATCGCCTTGGAGCTGTTGAGTGCCTACGACGACAACGGCGATTTTTTGCTTCGCCAGATGACAGAGTTCGGCAAAATCCCTCTGCCCATACCCGATAAAAATTAGCAGGCCAGTAAAAAGCGCCGGCTGAAAGGCTTTATTTGAAGGGGGATAGGCATCGATCGCTCTGCGGGCCCGTTGGGTCTTCGGAATGAAAGCGAAAAACCGAGGGGAGTGCGGGACCGGATTTCGAAGCCCGAGGTAGTCGGGAATCGGCCCATCGCCATCTGTCCAGTAATTCTGAATAAAAACCGCCCCGCCAAAGGGCTGTGAGGCGACGGATCGGAAGCGATGGCTTCAAAGAAGGAGTGCTGCGTGCGCAGGGCTGGCTAAAGCAAGCCCCGCCGGCAGCAATCACGCCCACCGGCAGCCTCCCATCATAAAGACAGACAGCCTCTCGCATTACCGAACCCCCAGAGGCTTACCGAGATTACAGAAGTTACGCGAGATTACATCCGGATTACATCATTTAATATAATAATATTAATATTTTATATTATATTGTAATCTTGTAACCTACAGTAAGAGGTAAGACCCTGGGGGAACTCAAACCAGCCCCCATCTCCCTTTGGGGAGGTGACCCCTGCCGCCTGTGCAAGAGGCAGAAAAATGAAATTACAGAGATTACAAGATTACATTTGATACAAACGCCCGAAAATATGATGAATTTGGTGTAATCCCACTTGCGCCAACGAGGTTACGCTTGGATTACAGGCGTCTGAGGGCCCCCGGAGCACTGTTCCTTTGGGAGTGGGCCGGCGGGTTCAAATTGCTGCCGGGTGGCAGACCTGCCCGGAAGGTATTGTGTTGAAGAACCTCTGATTGATCCTGGGCAGCATTCCAAGGGGGCTCAAACCCGAAAATCCTCTGTCTTGGGTAACGCGATCCAGGTTCTCTGTGGCAGGGTGTAAAAATGAAATTACAGAAATTACAAGGTTACATTTGATACAAGTGTTCGAAAATATAATCAATTTGGTGTAATCTCGCGAGGCCCCAATGAAGTTACGCTGGGTTACACGCGCCTGGGCCCCACCCCTGGATGCCACGTTCCTTGATGGATTCAAGGATCAGCATGCCTGCCTTGTCCGTCATAAAGGTTTTGGGTGAAGACCTCCCGCGCCTTGTCCGATTGGGCGCCACCTCCAAAGCCATCACCCAATCACCGCCCTCGACCAGGCCGGTCCCCGCTCGGCAAGCATGCGGCTGAGCGCACCTGCGAGTTCACCGTCGGTGCCCACGCCGCAAGCCGGCGCGCCATATCCCTTTGTGAACCCCGCCCAGTCGATCACAGGTCGCGTGAGATCGGTAAGCGCCAGCGCCTTGGGTCCGGGCTTTGCGATACCGGCCCGGGCAAGCTCGGTCTGCAGAATGCGGTAGCTGTGGTTCGCGCACACCATGACGCGCGCCATCGACCAGAGCGCCTGCACGGTGTAAAGACCGCTTCCGTCGGCCTGGAAGGCGATGACCCGCCGGTACGGGCATGCGAGCGCAGCGCCCAGTGCCGTGAGCAGGCCTTGGCCGATGGCGGCCTCCCCCTTGAGGCCGAGCACGGTGTGCGGTGCTGCGCTGGAGTTAAAAAATGGAATTCTCTTTTCCGGGTTATTTGTGGCTTAAAGGAGCTTAGGCTTGGGAAGGCGAAAACGGGTGCGCAGCGAGATGGTTAGTCCTTCCAGTTGATAGTGCGGTTTGACATAGAGGTCGCAATTGAAATGTT
>JBAPYE010000577.1:0-5080 GCA_049284575.1 Desulfobacterales bacterium | reverse complement strand
ACCGGGGATTGGGCCAGCGGCGGTTTCCGGATGGCCACCGGGGCGGCGCACCCGCAGAAGGCGGCCAGCAGCAGGGCCGCCAGTGCGCCGGTGTGGATGCCATGGGGTGGAATTTTCATGACTTTTCCTCAGAAGTGGATCGCTACCGTGGATGCATCGACAACCGTGCCGACGAGGGTTTTACCCGAGGCCGGGTTCTCCACCGTGATCTGCTCGCCGCCGCCGGCCTCCGAGCGGGCAATCCCGATCGTCGAGACCTGCAGCCGGCCGGAGGCGGCCACCAGCCTGATGCGATCGCCCTTGCTGATCAGCGGCGGGGTTTCGATAAAGCCCTGCTTCAAATAGTCCCCGGCCCGCAGGCTGCGGCGCGCCCGCATGCCTTCGGCGGCTTGCAGCCGAAGAATCGGCTGCCCGGTCAGGTGCGCCAGGTCCCGCAACTCCAGGCGCAGATCCGCGGCCGTCAGCAGCGCCCCCCGTGAAACCGGGCGCTGCAGACAGACCACCTCCTGGTGGCGGCTGACCCAGGCGGAAACCATCAGCCGGCCGCAACGTTGACCATCGACCATGACGTCCAGCGGCAGGCTGACTTTGCCGGAGAGCTTTACGGTGCGCCGTTCATCCGGCCGCAAGCTCAGGACCCCTGCAGGGACTGTACGATCACCGCGCACCTTGAAGCCGCTGACGCGAAAATCCTGTCCCGGCAAACGGCGCGCCACGTAGTCGCTGAAAAAACGCTCCAGAACCTCGCCGCCAATTTGCTGGGCGGCCCGCTGGATCGTGACCTGCGCGGGGATGCTGAGCGTCGCGGCCGCCGGGACCCGGGCCTGGGCCTTTAACCGGGCAGTGATCCAGGCGCGGGCAAAAGCCTTGGTCTGCCCCGGATGGGGTGCGCGCCCCAGAGAAATGGCGGCCAGCTGCCGCCGGATTTCAGGGGCGGCCGCGATCTCGGCGATGTCGCCGAGGTGGACCACCGCACCCGAGACAGTGGCGCGGGGTGCGACCCGAATGACAAACCCGCTGTCGTCGGCGGTGGCCCCCAGAGCGCGCCCATGACTCAGCCCCAGCAGCAGCACCAGCAAGAGCCCCCATACCGGGGCCGGATTAAACCGCCGGGCGGGTGAAGCGCCCGCCGCGCAGGCTCTGAGGGGGAAGCCGATCATCGGGGGTCTAGCGCCTCACGTTGTTGGCCATCTGCAGCATGTCGTCGGAGGTCTGGATGATTTTGGAGTTGGCCTCGTAGGCCCGCTGGCCGACGATCATGTCCACCATCTCCTCCACGACGCTGACATTGGAATTTTCCAGATAGTTGTTGACCAGGGTCCCGAAACCGTCACTGCCGGCGGTGCCCTCGATGGCGTCGCCGGAGCCGTCCGTGGGCCGCAGCAGATTGCGCCCGACGGCATACAGGCCGCCGGGGTTGGGAAAGTTGTAGAGGGGGATGTCGGCCGTGGCGAGTTCGGTGTTGCCGAGGCCGTAAGCGATCAGGTGGCCGTTGGGCTGCAGGCTGATGATGACCGTCTCGTCGGGGATCGAAACCTCCGGCTGCAGCCGCTCGCCAGCGGCGGTGGTGATGTAGCCCTCGCTGTCGAGCTTGAAACTCCCCGCCCGGGTGTAGAGCTCCTCGTCGCCGCTGAGGACCTTGAAAAAGCCCTCGCCCTCGATGGCCAGGTCCAGTTCGTTGCCGGTCTGGACGTAATCCCCCTGGCTGTAGACTTTTTGAACATCCGAAAGACGGCTGCCCATGCCCAGCTGAATCCCGGTGGGAATCTGGCCGCCGCCGGGGGTGGTGGCACCGGCGACCTGGTGGGTCTGGTACATGAGATCCTGAAAATTGCAGCGGCTCTTTTTAAACCCGGTGGTGTTGGCATTGGCCAGGTTGTTGGCGACCACATCGATGCGCATCTGCTGGGCCATCATGCCGGAGGCGCCGGTCCACAGACTTCTGATCATAATTATTCCTTTCCCACTTCGCTGATGATCCTGCCGTCGGTTTCGTCGTAGGCCTGGATCATTTTCTGGAGCGCTTCATAGGTGCGCATGATTTCGATCATGCGGGTCATTTCCGCCACGGCTTCGACATTCGAGCCTTCCAGCGCGCCCTGATGGACCACGGGGGTTTCCACGCTGATTTCAGGGGAATCCGTCGGACCCACAAACAGGCTGTCGCCGTCTTTGATCATCTTTTGGATGGACTCGAAGCTGACCACGGCGAGTTTGTCCACCAGCGCGCCGTCGACGAAAATTTCGCCTTCGCGGTTGATCTGGATCTCGCGGCCTTCTATGGTGATTTCACCGCCCTCCCCCATGACCGGGCTGCCGGTGGCGGTCACCAGGATATTTTCGGCGTCGAGGGTGAAATTGCCGTTGCGGGTGTAGCGGTCCCCCCGGGCCGTGCGGACTTTGAAAAACCCGTCCGCCTCCAGGGCGAGATCCAGGGCATTTCCGGTGGTCTTAAGCGGCCCCGGGGAAAAATCGATGCCCATCTCGGACCTGAGCATCTCATCGAAGGTCACCATGTCGGCTTTAAACCCGCTGGTATCGACGTTGGCCAGGTGGTTGGCGATCATTTCCAATTTGCGTTCCTGCCGCAAACCGCCCTGGACCGGGTTGGTAAACTGAAGTAGCATCGAAGTTCTCCCTCCACCGTTGAATTCAACTGCCGCCCCCTGTTGTGCAATTAAAATGCCACCAATTTCACCTGCCCAAAGGCCCGACCGACAGCCGCCTGATCTCGAAGCGGTGAGGCGTAGGTCAAATTTTTGACGGTGGTGCGGGTAAAAGGGTCAGACGGTCGCTCCCGCATGCGGCTCGGTGCCTCAGGAAGGTGATGAATCATTGTCAAACGTGGGTTTGTGAGCCAACCGGGGGGAAGTGCAAGGCAGTCGGCCCTGTTGAAGCGCCCGCAAAAACCGCCGGGCAGCGCGAAGATTTAGCGGCTGACGGCGGGGCTGAGCTAAACCGCGCTAGCGTGGGAACGCCCCTGGCAAGCCGGCCTGGCAACGGGGAAAAAAATGCCTACGCCGGTGATTTTTTCCCGTTGAGCGAATAGACGAACGCCAGGAGCTCGGCCACCGCCAGGTAGAGATCGGCCGGGATTTCCTGCTCGATATCGAGGCCGCCGAGAACCGCCATCAGATCCGGGTCCTCCTTGACGGGGATGCCGTGCGCACGGGCCACCCGGATGATGTGGTCGGCCACGGCACCGCTGCCCTTGGCGGCCACTTTGGGCGCAGGATCCTTGCCGGGCGTGTAACGCAAAGCGAGGGCGCGCCGGCGCTTGGGGGGTGTTTTCATTTCAGACCACCAGGTTCAAGCCGCTCTGGCCGGCGCTCAGGGCCTCCTCTGCCAGGGAGGTGCCCGCCAGGGTCGCGCGCCCCAGCACCCGGCAGTCGATACGGCCTACGCTGAAGCCGCTGCGGTGCAGCGCTTGGGTCAACCGGGGCAGGTGGTCGCAAACAATCCCGGCGGATTCGGCGTCGGCCACGCCGAAGGTGCCAGTGACGGTTTTCTGCCAGATGCCGAAATCGCCCCGCAGCGGGCCGAGGCGTGAAAGCGTCAGGAGCAGGGACACACGCGTGACCTTTTGGGCCGCTGCCCCTCCCCCACTGGCCTCCCGGTTCAGATCCAGCAGCAGCTGCCCGAACTGCAGCCCCTCGTCCCAGAGAACCGGCAGCGGCAGGATAAAACGGCCGGCCGCGTCAGCGGTATGGCGGTTGAGCAGATGAAGGGTTTCCAGCCCCTCCAGAAAGGCTTCGACCCGCGCCCGGGCCTGTCCGTCGCCGGCGATCTCCGGCAGGAGCTGCAGGGCGGCGGCTTTCAGGTCCTGAGCGGCCATCTGCCGGATCCGCTCCGGTGCCGGGGCGCGGGTGCGGGCCATGGCGGCAGCCAGTTTACCCTCCCAGAGAATCCCGCCATTTACCATCAGGCGTTCGAGCAGGGTGGGGTCCGCTGCAGTGGATTTCAAGGCCAGGCTCGCCATCAGGTCGGTCAGGCGGGCAAGGCCCGCGCCTTGGCCAGCCGGCTGGTCCGGCAGTCGGCCGGTGGGCGCCAGCAGCTGCGCCAGGCAGGCAAAAGGATCGCCCGCAAGCGACAGGGTGCGCATCCCCGGCATCCCCCCCGATGTCGGGGGGCCAGCGGCCTCCAGGATTTTCAGCACCGGCGCGGGGTCGGTCTGCACCACCTTGAGCAGCAGCCGGCTGCCCGGCTGCAGCGGCAGGTAGGTATCGGCGACGACGCGCTGCCCGGCGATGGTTAATTGCACCTGGCGCGCGGAGAGCGTTCGCACCACGGTGGCCGTAACGTCGGTGTTCAAGCGCAGAGCGGCGAGCAGTTTCGAATGTTCGGTGGACGGATCGACGGTCATCCGGCCGGAGGAGATCATCAGGGATGTCGGCGTCGCCGTCATGGCCGCTGCCAACTGGCGCAAAACCGGGCGTCCGGCATCTTAGGAGATCGGCTGGGAGGGTGAATCGTCATGCCTCTTGTCCCGGAAGCCGGCAGCCGCTGGGGCCTGCTGGACATCGAGAAGCTTGCGGTGCAGATCGAGCACCAGGTCCACCTCCCCGCGGGGCAGGGACAGGCGCCTGGAAATGCTGTCCGCATCGATCCCCGTGCGGTCCAGGGCGATGATCTCTTGCTGCTGGTCATAGACGTGCGGGGTTTGGGCGGAGTCCGGACGGCCGCAAGCGTCCGCCCGGTTGAGAAGCAGATTCAGGCTGATGATGCGGCTGTCCAGGCGCTCGTTGAGCGCTTGAATCAGACGATTTTTTTCCTGCAGCTGCGCATCGAACGCCCGGGCGGTTTTGTCGGCCTCCACCAGCAGCGGCTCCAGCAGGCCCATCAGGCGCTCGGCCGCCTGCTGTGAAACGCTGCCGGAGGGGTCTGAACGCAGGCTGCGGACAAAGTAAAGCGCCAGCCCCACCAGCAGCAGGTCCATCAGCAGCTGCAGCACCAGCCAGAATTCAATGGGAAGAACCGGCAGAATTGTCAGCAAATTTTTAGCGGCTTCAGCCATCATGCTCCTAAACCACAAGACCGGACCATAAGAATAAAATCCGCCCACACCTGACGGATGTAACGC
>JBAPYE010000576.1:0-3645 GCA_049284575.1 Desulfobacterales bacterium | reverse complement strand
CCCGTTGCCATGGCGCCGGCCCACCATCGAAGGCCTTTTTAGCCCCCATCGGATTTTTTTTCAAGCCCCCCTTTGGCGCGGGCCCCGAGGTCGGGGACGTCCGCCGCAGCCGCTTTTAAGAGCCTTTGTTCCCATGGGGCGTCAGATTCGGGTGTGCCGTCTTTCATTTTGCGGCTGTTGGGCCTGACCACATTTCTAACCGAAACCTAATCCCCTTCAAACCTTTCCCATGGATAGTGGCACATCAATGCCATTTAACGGGGAATGAGGATGGAAGCAGCAGAAGACCTTGGGGAGATCGAAGTTGCGGCGGCCAATCCGGCGCCGCAGGTGCACACCGCAGCCCATGTGCGCGGGTCCATCATCGGCCGCTATACCGACATCGGCCCCAACTGGACGGTCCTGGCCTCCCGGCTGGGAGATTACAGCTACCTGGCCGGCTCCGACGGTGTGGTCATTTACACCGAAATCGGCCGATTCTGCTCGATTGCCTCCCACGTTTTCATCAACCCCGGCAATCATCCCATGCACCGGGTGACGCAGCACCACTGCACCTACCGCCGACGGCGGTATGGGTTTGCCCCGACCGACGACGAAGCGGTTTTTAACTGGCGGCGCAAGAACCCCTGCCGCATCGGCCATGATGTCTGGATCGGCGCCGGAGCCCAGGTGATGGCCGGCGTCACGATCGGCAGCGGCGCCGTGGTGGCTGCCGGCGCGGTGGTGACCCGGGAGGTGGCACCCTACCAGGTGGTCGCCGGGGTGCCGGCCCGCCTGGTGCGGATGCGCTTCAGCCCGGATATCGTGGCGAAGCTGATGCGCATCGCGTGGTGGGACTGGGACCGCGCCACCCTGGAGCAGCGCTTTGACCATTTTTCAAACCTGGAGAGTTTTCTTGAAGCCTTCGCCTGATCCATCTGCCACAGGGCCTACGGCTGAAGGTCCCCGCAAGCTGCCGGAAGCCGTTGCGGGAATAAAAACGCGCCTGCTCAACGTCATCGCGGCGGCCGAGACAGATCAGGTCGAAGCGCTGCTCGACAGGCTCTGGGCTTCGGGGCGCTTCCGCATCCGGCGCGAACCGCGCAGCGGGCTGGTGATGTCCAGCGTGCGCGATCCGTTCGACACGCCCTTCCATTTGGGGGAGGTGCTGGTCAGCGAAGCGCAGGTGGTTTGCGGCGGGCAGGTGGGCTGCGGCGTGATCTGCGGCGACGAGCCCCAACGGGCGCTCCTGCTGGCGGCGGTTGAGGCGGCAGCGTTGCATGGCGAGGCATCGATCCTGGGGTGCGTTCGGGAGGTCATCGACCACCTCGAGAAAACCAAGGGCGAACAGGCGGCGCGGACATCCAGGCTGGCCGCCGCCACCCAAGTGCGGTTCACGTCCATGAAAAAAGAGACCGTCGATTTTGGCTCTCTGGGTGAACCGCACGAGCGGCAGCCATGATGGATGCCAACAACCGAAAAAACCAGAAAAACTACCGCATCCTGCTCGAGGCCATGAGCCGGCCGGGCCGTATGGTTCAATTGGGCGGCATCGATGCCGCAACGCCTTTTGCCGCGGCCCTGGCCATCGGTGACTGTCTGCTGGACCATGAGGTGAGCCTGTGTGTGATCGGCGGCACCGGCACCCGGTCCCTCCAGGCCGCCCTGGTCGAGGCCACCCAGGGGCGCCCCGAGGTGCCGGGAAAGGCCGATTTCCTTTTTATCGCCGGGGACCAAAGCCAGGGGGCGGCAGCCCGCGCCAAACGCGGCCGGCTGGAAGCCCCCGAGGAAGGCGCGACCCTGGTCTATTGCCTGAATGCCGGACCGGCGGCTGCTTTGCAGCGTCTGCGCGTCCGTCTCTGCGGGCCCGGGATCGCCGGGCCGAAAGGCATCCTGCCGGAGATGCCTGGGGTGCCGCTGACCGAATTCGAGCAACTGATGACCGTCAATGCCGACTACCCGCTGGGGGTCGATGTCTTTTTTGTGCGGCCGGGCGGGGAGCTGATGGGGCTGCCGCGCTCGACGCGCATCCAGGTGAGGTGACGGGATGGGATATGTGGCCGTCAGAGGCGGGGCCGCCGCCATTGAAAACGCCGCGCAGTTCAGCCTGATGCGCCGCGCCGGTGGCGCTTCCGATCTGCTGAAACCCGACCAGATCCGTGAGCAGCTTCATTTTGCGGTGGATCGAATCATGAGCGAAGGGTCGCTTTACGCCCCGGATCTGGCGGCCCTGGCCTTCAAACAGGCGGCCGGCGATACCCTGGAGGCCGCTTTCATCCTGCGCTCCTACCGCACCACGCTTTCCCGTCTGGGATATGCCGAGCCCATCGCCACCGACGGGATGCGCCTGATCCGACGCATTTCAGCGGCCTTCAAGGATATCCCCGGCGGGCAGGTCCTCGGCCCGACATCGGACTACACCCTGCGGCTGCTGGATTTCGACCTGCAAGCGGAATCGCCGGGCCGCACCCGAAAGGCGGTCGCGCAGCTCTTCAAGGACACCGCACCGTTGGCGCCGCTGCCCGAACGCTTTCCCAAGGTAGTCGAGATGCTGCGACGCGAAGGCCTGCTGGCACCCCGCCCGGCGGCCTCCGGAAAGGATGCGCCGCTGGTGGATGTCACTCGCCAGGCCCTCTCCTTCCCGGCACCGCGCAGCGCCCAGCTGCAAAGCCTGGCGCGGGGCGAAACCGGCGGCATGCTGGCGCTGGCCTACTCCAACATGCGCGGCTACGGGTCGGTGCATCCGGTGATCGGCGAGCTGCGGGTGGGGTACCTGCCGGTACTCTATAAAAACCCCGTCAGCGGCGTAGCGGAGACCATTGGCGAAATTCTGGTGACCGAGGCCGAGGTCATCTCGCGCATCGCGGACGGCGACGGGCCGGCGGTCTTCAGCCTCGGCTACGGGTTGTGTTTCGGCCACAACGAGACCAAGGCGATTGCAATGGCCGTCCTGGACCGGGCCATCGCCGCCCCGGAGCCGGCAGCACCGTCCGAAGACCAGGAGTTTGTCCTGACCCATGTGGACGGCATCGAGGCCATGGGCTTTTGCAATCACTACAAGCTGCCCCATTACGTCACCTTCCAGTCGGACCTGGACCGGCTGCGAAGCATTCAGGCCGGGCCGCCCTCCGCCGAGGATTCCCCTTCATGACGCTCAGCGTGCCGCTTGAACCGATGCCGCCGGCGGCGGATTGGCGCGATGCCCTGCCTGCCGACCGCGACCGCTATTCGTATGCCTTTCTCGACGAAGGCGCCAAACGTGAAATCCGACGCAAGCTGCTCAAGGCCGTGGCCATTCCCGGCTGCCAGGTCGCCTTCGGGTCGCGGGAGATGCCCATTGCCCGCGGCTGGGGAACCGGCGGGCTGCAGCTGACCCTGGCCCTCATCGGCCCGGACGATGTGCTCAAGGTCATCGATCAGGGGGCCGACGACAGCGTCAACGCCGTCAACATCAAAAAGTTTGTCAAGCGCGTCACGGACGTGACCCTGACCACCGACACCGCCGCCGCCACCCTGATCCAGACCCGCCACCGCATTCCCGAGGAGCCCCTTCATCCCCGCCAGCTGCTGGTCTTTCAGGTGCCCATTCCGGAGCCCCTGCGCCTGGTGGAGCCGTCCGAACGCAAAACCCGGCGGATGCATGCCGAGGCCGATTACAGCCGCATG
>JBAPYE010000575.1:0-13980 GCA_049284575.1 Desulfobacterales bacterium | reverse complement strand
GTGCTGGCCCAAATCTGCCAGCATTCCCCCAACATCCTGGTCACCAGAAGAGACAGCGGCATTTTCAGTCCTTACGAACTGCAGGGCAAAACCATCATGATGCCTGCGGACCCCATCAGCGGCATTGCCGTGAAGGCCATGATCATGGAAACCCTTGGAAGCCTGGACAGCGTCACCATACTTCCCCACAGCTTCGGCGATGAACTTTTCGGCTCCCCCGCGGATGCCGTGGCCGGTTGTCTCTCCAGCGAGCCCTTCTTTTACAAACAGAAAGGGCTGGCCTTCAATATCATCGACCCGCGCAGCTACGGCATCGATTTATACGGAGACAACCTGTTTACCACCGAGCAGGAAATCCGGGAGCATCCCGAACGCGTGGCGAAGGTGCGGCGGGCCAGCCTCAGGGGATGGACCTACGCATTACAACATAAGGAAGAGATCATCGACCTGATCCGGGCGAAGTACAACCCCGGGCTCGACCGAGAGAAACTTGGTTTCGAGTCCAAGGTGGTCGAGCTGATGATCCTCCCCGATCTCGTGCCCATGGGGGAACTCCACCCGGGACGATACAGGCGCATTGCCGAGATCTTTTATCGGCTGGACATGAGCCCCTCACCGGAGGTTCCGGAAGGACTATTCTACCGACCCGTATCGGCCTCCGACGACCTGCTGACCGCTGAAGAGCGGGCCTGGCTGAAAGCCCACCCCGACATCCACTTTGGGTTTTCGGAAGACTTCCCGCCGGCCCTGATTGTCCGTGAAGACGGCCGTCTGACAGGCATCCTAAAGGAGATGCTCGATCTTTTGAACCAGCGGTTGGGAACCGATTTTAGCATCGTTGTCGACGATCTCCCCACCGTTCGCAATATGATCAAAGACCGGGAGCTTGCCGGCCCTCTGGCGATGTCTCCCGAGGCCGCGACGCGTTATCAACTGCTTCAGACCAGCGCCGTTCTGACAACTTTCCCAGTGATCTATGCCAGACAGGGCGCAGCCTTCGCGATCCATGGCCTTGAAGACCTGGTTGGCCGTAAATGCGCCATCGTCGGCGGCACGCCGAGTTCCGAGGTTTTGGTGAAACCTTATGAGGACCGCATCACGCTCACCCGAACCAGGACAGCCATTGAGGCCATGAAACTGCTTTACGAAGGCAAGGTGGACTTTTTTGTAGGCCTTGCCCAGCACAACTATCTGGTCCACACCAGCCAGTTCGTGGGGGTCGAACCAATCCTGGCCCTGATGGACCACAAGTATGATAGTGTCATCGGGGTTCGAAACGACTGGCCGGAGCTGGTCGGTATTCTCAATAAGGGATTGTCGGCCATTGCCGAAAGCGAAAGAATAGAGATCCTTAATCGGTATACCGGGCACATTCCGAACATCCAAACCCGTATCGTAGAGATGTCCGACGCGGAAAAAGCTTGGATCGAAAGGCAACCGACGGTCAACGTGAACCTATGCGATTACCCGCCGTTTATCATTGTGGAGCAAGGCCGGGAACCCACCGGTGTGGCAATTGACTGTCTCAATCTGATTTCTGAGCGGACGGGCATCCAATTCAACTACCTCGGACCTGCCAGCGATGAAGGTGCGCTTGGCCGCGTCGATGGCGGCCAGGAGCCGGATTTGACGCCTGCGGCCATGTGCGGTTACGAACACGGAGCGAACAGGCAGCTTTCGACGGAATACGCCCGTTCGCCGGTTGTCATATTCACGCCCGAAAATGGACCGTTTGTCGGCGGATTGGAGGATCTGGACCATAAAAAAGTGGCTGTCATGAAAGGAACATTCAGCCATGTAGAAAAAATCTGGAAAGACCACCCGCAGATCGAGCTCATATCCTACGACACGCCTGCTGACGCCCTTCAAGCGGTTGCAGACGGCAAGGCCGCAGCCTACCTGGGAAACCTGAATGTCGGGTCGTATCTGATCCTGAAGAAAGGATTGTCCAACATCAAAGTCGCCGCGCCGACCGGGCTGGATGATCAGCCGCTGCGTTTCGGGATCCGCAAGGACATGCCCGAGCTGCACAGCATCATCAACAAGGGGCTCGCAAGCATTTCGGCGGAAGAAAGCACGGCGATTCGCAACAAGTACAGGAATGTGCGCTACGAGTACGGTATCAGCAAGACCGACATTGCCAAAGGACTTGCCATCATCGGGACCGCCTTCGGTTTGGTGATTGGCGCGATCCTCTCCTGGAATATTTTGCTGGGACGGACGGTGGCGAAGCGCACCGCGGACTTGAACCGGATCAACCAGCGCCTTACGTCCGAAATCGCCCAGCGCACCAGCACCGAAAACGCCCTGCGCGCCAGCCGCGATTATCTCGACAACCTCACGAATTCCATGGCGGACATCGTCGTTTCGGTCAAGATGCCCGAAAGAACCATCGAATGGGTAAATGACGCCATAAGGACCCTGGGCTATGAACCCCAGGAAATCATCGGCCAGACCACCGAGTTCATCTATGCCCATCAAGATGATTTCATCGCTCTGGGTCAAGAGATGGATGCCGCCATGGGAGCGGACCGGGAAGACATCGTCACGGAATTGATGTTCCAAAAGAAGAATGGCGAGACCTTCCCGGCCGAAATCACGATTTCGTTTTTCGAAGATAAAGGGGAGCTAGTCAGCGTCACCGGCATCATAAGGGATATTTCCGAGCGCAAGGAACGAGAACGGCAGATCGACGCCCATCAGCAGCGGCTCAAGGCGCTGGCCTCCAAGCTGACCATGTCCGAGGAGAGGGAGCGCCGGCGCATGGCCACGGAACTGCACGATCATGTGGGCCAGTCTCTGGCGATAGCCCGCCTTCAGCTGGCCTCGGCCAAAAGAAGCAGTTCCGACACGTCGTCCACCCTTCTGCTGGAAGAGGTTTCCCATACCCTGCTTGAAGCCGCCCAGGAAACGCGGCAGCTCATCTTCGATTTGAGCACGCCGGCCATCAAGGAACTCGGACTGCAGGCCGCCCTCAGGGATTGGCTGAACGAAAGGATGCCCAAGCACGGGATCGTCGCCGCGCTGATGGATCATACCGATAGCGCCGAAGCGCTTCCGCTGACAGACGATGAAGCTGCCCTGATTTTCCGCCACGCGCGGGAACTCCTCACCAACGTCATCAAACACGCCAAGGCCAACCGTGTGAAAGTGGAGGTGGCCGTCGCCGATAACGAAATCCATATAGCCGTCCAGGACAATGGCGTCGGTTTTGAAGCCGCCGGTGCCCCCGGCAACGGGAAAGATAAAGGCCACTTCGGGCTTTTCAGCATCAAGGAAAGCATGGCGGACCTGGGAGGAAGCTTGGAGATCGATGCCGCGTCAGGCAAAGGCTGCCGGGCGGTTTTGCGGCTGCCGGTAATAGGTAAAGGTTCAAAGGTTCAGGGCTGAAACATCTTTTTTGCCATTTAACCTTTGAACCCGGAGCCTTTGAACTCAGAACTTCATACTCATTTCTTATGCCTTCTCCTCCAAAAAAAATCTCCATTCTCCTCGCCGACGATCATCCCATCGTTCGCCAGGGGGTGCGGCTGCTGCTGGAGCAAGAGCCAGACATCCGGGTTGTGGGCGAGGCCGGGGACGGGCGGGAAGCCCTCGAAAAGGTCCGGGAACTGTCCCCGGATATTGTGGTGATGGATATCAGCATGCCCGATCTCAACGGAATCGAGGCGACCCGGCATATCACCCGGACCTGTCCCGCAACCCGCGTGGTGGCCCTTTCCGTGCATTCCAGCGGGCAATTCATCAAAGACATGTTCAAGGCCGGGGCGAGCGGCTACCTGCTGAAGGAAAGCGCGCCCGAGGAACTCACGGCGGCCATCCACGCCGTGACGCGCGGGGAGGTGTTTCTGAGCACCGCTATCGCCGGCAAAGTGGTTTCGGGATACGTCGACGGAGATGGACAAGACAGGGATGTTGGCTTGAGCGGGGAGATGGACGGTCCCGATACGGAAAGGCCATTGCCGGAAAGCCTGATTCGAACAAAACTCCATCGCCCGAGGGTTCCGCCAAACCACGTTCATCGTTCTATTTTATTCACAAAGATGAACAGCGAGCGGCAAAAGCCCCTGATGCTCGTATCGGCCCCGGCCGGATATGGCAAGTCTTTCCTGGTGAGCTGCTGGCTGGAACACCTGGGAGGATCGAGCGCCTGGTTGTCCCTGGAGAAAGACGACGACGACCCCCACCGATTTCTGACCTATTTTCTGGCCGCTGTTGCATCCATTTTCCCCGATGCCGTCCCTCGTACCACCTCCATGTTGCATGCCTTCGACATGCCGCCCATCAAGGATCTGAGCATCAGTCTGATCAACGAACTTGACCGGACTCAGGAGGATTTCGTCCTGGTGCTGGATGATCTTCATCATCTCCGTCATCGATCCATTTTCGAGCTGCTTGGCAGTCTGCTGCAGCATCCGCCGGCCCACATGCATCTGGTATTGATCAGCCGCCGGGATCCCTTTTTGCCCATCGCCGCCCTGCGGGCCCAAAGCCAGATCGTTGAGATTCGAACCAACGATCTGCGATTCACACCTCAAGAGACCGCTCTTTTTCTCGAACAGGCGCTGGAGGCGAAAGTGGATTCTTCCCTGGCCGCCTCCTGGGCCGAGAAGACCGAAGGTTGGTGCTCCGGTCTGCGGCTTGCGGCCCTGGCCATGCGCCGCCGGGGGGACAGTCGAATTCCAAAAGATTTGCCGGACAGCATTCAATACGTTCTGGAGTATCTATTCCATGAGGTGTTTTCCCACCAGTCGGAGGAGATACAGACCTGGCTTCTCAGTACGGCCATTTTGGGCCGGTTCTGTGCACCCTTGTGCGAAGCGGTTGTCGGGACAAAAAAGGCGCAGAAACATAGAGCCCTGGACGGCTGGCAATTCATCAGCTTCTTGAAGGATGAGAATCTGTTCCTCGTCGATCTGGACACTGAAAAGCGATGGTTTCGCTACCACCAACTTTTCCAGCGGTTGTTGAATAATCAATTGGCCCGCCGTCAACAACCGGAAAGGATCGCACAGCTTCATCAGCAGGCCAGCGACTGGTTCGCGGAGACCGGCATGATCGCAGAGGCGCTCCAGTATGCATTGAAAGCCGGGAACGTGGAGCAGGCCGTACGGCTGGTCGGACAGCATCGCCAACACATGTACAACGCCGGAAGGCTGAACGATGTCGAGGCGTGGCTGACCCTCTTTCCTAAAGACGTGACCGACCGTTACGCCGAACTCCTGCTGGCCCAGAGCCTGGTCTTGTATTATCAGACCCGGTTTCAACACATTGAGCCGCTTCTCGATCGTGCCGAGACCCTGATTAGGAACGATCCTAAAGGGGCGTCGCTGAAGGGGGAAATCGATCTTTTCAGGGGGTTTCTCCTGCTGAATCAGGGGGAGGGGGAGGCCAGCCTGGTGCGGATCCAGAACGCTTTGGACGCTATTCCCACCTCGCACCATGCCATGATAGGTCATGCGCTGGTGTTTTTGGGGTTGGGAGGGCAGATGTGCGGCCGAATCGAGCAGGTCGTTCAACTGCTGTCCAACCGGTATGGCGATCCTTCAACCCCGTATCCATGTCGGATTCGAGCGCTCACAACGCTTGTCTGGATTTACCTGATTGCAGGCGACCTCGACAATGCGGACCTTCACAATCGCCATCAGCGGACAATGGCGCTTCGACGAAAAGCCCTCATTTATTTGTCATCTAGCAACTATGTTCAGGGGATGATTCACTTCCATCGCCATGAGCCCGATGCCGCCATTGCCCATTTTACGGCGGCCTTGGAACACAGGTATCTGATGATGCGGCGCTTGATGATCGACTGCATGGCAGGGCTTGCGATGGCATACAAGGTCAAGGGTCAGACTGAAAATGCCGAAGCTGTCGTGACTGAGATGGTCCGCTACTGTCATGCCGTTGGCGACATTGCCGCTTTGAAGTTTGCCACCTCCTGTCGACTGCGGTTGCAACTGCAATCCAGAGAGGTTGCGGGAGAGGCGTTGTCCCATTCCGTCGAAGAGAGCGCAACATCTCCGGGCAATATTGTCTGGTTTCTCGAGGAGCCGGCCATTACCCGTTGCCGGGCGCTGATGTCGAATGGGTCCAAGGCCGATCTGTCAGAGGCGGAGAGAGGGTTGCGATCCCTTCTGGAACTAAGCGAGGCGCACCACAATCGGTGCCAGGCAATTCATATCCTGCCCCTCCTGGCCCTGAACGTCCACCGGCAGGGGAGGCCTGATGAGTCTCTGAAGATTCTGGAAAAGGCGCTGCGGCTGGCGGAACCGGGAGGGTGGGTCCAGCCCTTTGTGGAGATCGGCCCGCCCATGGCCGAACTGCTGGCGCAGATCAGAACCAGGGGCGTTTCCATCGCCTATATCGAGAATCTCCTGACAGCGATAGGTGAACCTGATTCGGCATCGCAAGATGCCGGTTTTCAGGCCACACCCCAGCCGCCGCAGACCCAACAGCCGCTCATCGGACGGCTGACCAACCGCGAGCGCGACATTCTCGAGCTGCTGGCCAGGCGCTGGCAGAACAAGGAAATAGCCGATAAGTTATGCGTGTCGCCGGAAACCGTAAAATCTCACCTGAAAAATATCTACCAGAAGCTCGATGCTCCCGACCGCATCAAAGCCGTCGAAAAAGCCCGCCAGTTGGGGCTGCTGCCGGAACGGAAGACATAATGCGAAGGGTTAAAGGCTTAAAAGACGAACGTTGAACATCGAACTTTGAACGCGACCAACGAAATCCCATTTGAAATTTGATTTTGAAGTTAACGTTGGAAGTTGGACGTTAAACATTAAACGTTCAACGTTGAAAGTTCATGGTTTTTACCTCTGAGTTTTAAACCGCCCCCCCTTCCCCCCGTTTATCCCCCTTTACGGGGGATTTCCAATTCCTGCCGAATCGATAGGATGGCCATGCTGAGAGTTTCATCATTTTTTTCATCTATGGGGATGGAGTGTGCATGGTCGAGACAAACCTGTCCGATAAGCGTCTTTTCGAAATGCCGGGGATCTATCGCATCCAGGTCAGAGGGGTGGTCGATGCCAAGTGGTCGGACTGGCTGGGCGGGATGACGATTACCACGCGGGAGAGCGAGGGCTCCCATGTGACGGATATGGTCGGAAAAGTGGCCGACCAAGCCGCGCTGGCCGGCATATTGAGTGCACTTTATGAGCTGCACCTGCCGTTGTTGCGGGTTGAATTCCTCCGCGACAGTAAATAGGGTTCACAATCCCTTTATGCTGCCCGCCATCAAGGCTTCCCGATTCAACAAGGATAATGAGCCGCTGAAGACATCTGCGGGTGCCAGCGCGGGATAGGCCGCCAGGGAGCCATGCCATGCCGCACATGTTTACCAACCGGAGCAGGAGCCACGATCTCACCCGGGCGCGCGCCGACCTGCGTGCCCAGTACCGCTGGGAGACCATTAATGCCGTCATTTACAAGATCGGAGGGCACGTCTTAATCGTCGGCAGTATTCTGTTTTTCCCCCGCTGTCGCCGGCTCGGTGCTGTTTACGGTGGCCTCGGTTCCTTTCCTTTGGGAGGTCAAGAATCCATCCCTGAAGACGACGCTGTGCGCTTTCCTGGCCTGGCAGCACCTGATCGGCAGAGTCCTGTTTTTTGGGGCGGCGTGTTCAACTACGGGCGGGCCTATCTCGTGGTGTGGTCGGAAATGAAGGGTCGGAAGGGATCGAAGCCTAATTTATGCGGCTCGCTTGCATGCCGCGCCATATCCCTATCTAAACTATCGCCATGACGAAGATCGATAAAGCCAAAGAGTCCTTCAAGACAGCCCTGGCCTTGGTCATCGCCGTCGGCATCGCCCTGGCCATGGACTGGGACAAACCTTACTGGGCCGGGCTTGCCGTGAGCATGTGCAGCCTGGGCCGGGTGGGTGATTCCCTGAACAAAGGTCTTTTGCGCGTGTTCGGAACCCTTGCTGCCGTTGCCGTCGCGCTGATTCTGCTGTCGCTGTTTCCCCAGAGCCGCTGGTCTTTCCTGCTGGCCTTGTCGGGATATGTGGCCTTTTGTACGTATATGATGGGCAGCACCACGCGCTGGTATTTCTGGATGGTGGCGGGCTTTACCGTCCCCATCCTGACCTTGTCGACCTTATCCGCCGGTGTCAGCGGCACGGCCGCCTTTACCCTGGTGAGTCTGCGGGCCCAGGAGACCCTGCTCGGCATCGTGGTCTACAGCCTGGTGGCGGTGCTGGTATGGCCCAGGAGCAGCCGCCAGACTTTCGAAAAGGCCCTGCAGGATCTCGTGGGTCTGGAGCACCGGTTTTTCAGAGGGTGCATCGGGGTGCTGCACGGGCACGACGATGACGGCGGCCTGGCGAAAATCCGAACCCAGGCCATCCAGTCCTTCACGCAGCTGGGTTCGCTGCTAGACGGCGCCGAGCTGGACAGCTACACCGTGTGGGAAACACGCCATGAATGGCGCCAATGCCTCCGGCAGCTTGGCGATATCGGCCATGCACTGGATGCCTGGCGCATGGGATTCAAGGATTTGCAGGGGCTCGATCCCCGGGACGGCATGCGGGGTTTTCAGAATTTCGTTGAGGAAATCGAGGCGCGCTTTGCCGCCATAGAGGGTATGCTGATGGGGCAGCCACCCGGGCACCGGCCCGCCGCCGTGGATCTCACGCTGGATGAAAGGGCCTTTTCAGACCACCCCCATTTTCACCGGGCCGCTTTCCTGCTGGCCCGCAACCAGATGGCGGCGATGGAGCGGAAGATCCGGGCCCTTTTCCAAACGATGGGCGACCTGCGCGGTTCCGAGCGCCGCCGCGTTGCCGACAGGGGCGATCCTCATCCGGCCTTACCGGCTGTTCCGGATCCGGATGACCTGGCTTCGGTGGCGCGGCAGTTCGCCTCCCTGTGGCTTACCTTTCTGGCCGTGATCTACGTTCCGGATCTTCCCAACACGGTCGCCATTGTCTTCGTCACCAATTCCATTGCCATGGGGCTCTTCACGGTCCCCTATGTGCCGGTGCCCATGCTTTTCAAACCCATTGTTGCCGGCACGCTTTTCGCCGGATTGATGCATATCGTCGTGATGCCGCATTTGTCCGGTTATGCCGCATTGGGCACCATGATTTTCGCGGCGACGTTTGTCATCTGCTACCGGTTTGCCGAACCCCAGCAGACCATCGGACGATCAGCGGGGTTGGCCCTGTTTTGCGTCCTGACCTCCATAGCGAACGTTCAGAGCTACAGTTTCCTCAAGGTCGTCAATTTTGCGCTGGTGTTTGTGCTGTTCTTTGGTGTTTTGATCGTCACCACGCACTTTCCGATTTCCTTCCGGCCGGAACGGGTGTGTCTGCGCATGCTGGCGCGCTTTTTCCGCAGCGCCTCCTTTCTCGTAGCCACGTGGGGAGAGCTTGCGCTTTCGAGATCGGGGTGGTGGCATCGCCGCAAAGTAGCGTTTCACCTGCAGGAAGTCACCAAGCTTCCCCAGAAGTTAGCCGTCTGGCAGCGGGTGCTGCCGAAGGCGGCTCTGGGGTCCACCCCTCCGGAGAACCTCCGGATGCTGGTCTCAGGCCTTCAGGACCTCAGCTACCGGATGCAGGCCCTTTTCCAGGTGCGGCGGCAGCCGCCGAAGGATACCGTCCTCAACATGTTCCTTGCAGATATACAAACCTGGAGAACCGGGATCCAGGAGGTGTTCGACCGTCTGGCCATAGATCCGGGATCCCAAGCGCCGGAGGATCTGCGGCTACAAATGAAGAACATGCTGCAAAGGTTTGAGGGGCAGATCGAGGAGGTGCTGGCCAAGCAGGATGCCGTCACGATTTCGCTGGAAGACGGGGAGCGTATGTATCGACTGCTGGGGGCCTATCGTGGGGTATCGAAAACGACCGTGGACTGCGCGACCAGCGCCCGGGCCATCGACTGGGACGCCCTGCGGAAGGCGCGTTTCTGCTGGTAGACTGATGGGAGGTATCATGGGTGTGATTCCGCATGAAGTTGTGATCGGCGGCGTTTATCTGCCGCCGCTGCTGGTGGCGGCCACGCTGGGTCTTCTGGCGTCGCTGGCAACGGCCCGGCTGCTGAACCGGTTCCGACTCTCGAACTATTTTTTTAATCCCCCTCTGGTGTTCCTGGCGCTGATGGTGATCTACACCGTCCTCATCGGGGGGCTGCTGATACCCTTTTGAAGGTGATCCCAGATGAATAAATACGTGAGATACCTTCTGACCGGTGCGGTCCTACTTGTGGCCCTGATCCTGCTGCTGGTGAAATACGGTGACTATGTGACCAAGCCCTGGACCCGCGACGGCCAGGTGCGGGCCAACGTGATCCAAATCGCCCCGCGGGTCTCGGGCCCTATCGTGGAGCTGCCCATCCGGGACAACCAGTTGGTCAAGGCCGGTGAGCTGCTCTTCGCCATCGATCCACGCACGTTCCAGGCCAGCTACGACCAGGCCCGGGCCCAGCTCGATCGGACGGGTGACAACGTGCAGGCGCTGGAGAAGCAGGTGGAGGCGGCCCAGGCCGGTGTGGAAGTGGCGGAGGCCTCGGTTAGGCAGGCCCGGGCCACCATCGCCCAGCTTGAGGCCGCTATCACTAAGAACAAAGCAGAATACGAGCGGCAGCAGGATCTGCTGCCCAAGAAGGCTACCTCCCGCAAGGCCCTGGAACAGGCCCGGGCCGGCTACGAGATCTCCATCCAGCAGAAGATCAGCGCCCAAGCTGGGTACTACCAGGCCCAGGCCTCTAAGGCGGAATCCAAGGCCGCCCTGGCCGAGACCCAGGCCCAGCTTGGTGCCCTGGGGAAAGCCAATCCCCAGCTGCGGGCTGCCCTGGCCACCCTGCGCCAGGCCGAGTTGAACCTGGAGTTTACCGAGGTCCGGGCACCGGTAATGGGCTACGTGACCAATCTCAACCTCAGGCTGGGCAGCCAGGTGGTGGCCAACCAGCCGGTGCTGGCCCTGGTGGACGTCAAGAGTTTCTGGGTGGACGGGTTTTTCAAGGAGACCGAAATCGGTCGCATCCAGGCTGGCGACCAGGCGGTGGTCACCCTGATGGCCTATCCGGACGCACCGCTGGAGGGGGTGGTGGACAGCATCGGCTGGGGCATCGCCCAGCAGGACGGCAGCACCGGCTTCGAGCTGCTGCCCAACGTCAGTCCGACCTTCGAGTGGATCCGGTTGGCCCAGCGGGTGCCGGTGCGCGTCCATCTGACCGAGGTTCCCGAAGGCATCGATCTGCGGGTGGGAACCACCGGCTCGGTGCTGATAATGACCGGCACGGCGGGCCGGGACGAGCGCCGGCCCGTGCCCCCCGCGCCTAAAATCTTTCAGTAGGAATGACGCTATGAATAGCTTGCTGAAGATTGCTTGTCTTGCGGCCCTGATGGCGCTTAGCACCACGGGGTGTCTGATGCTGGGCCCCGACTACCGGCCGCCGACGGCTCCCCAACAAAGTCAATGGTTGGAAGCCGCCGATCCGCTGGTGGAAACAGCCTCCCCAGTGACCCCCGAATGGTGGCAGGGGGCCTTCCACGATCCCGTTCTCGATCAGCTGGTGGGGGAGGCCCAGTCCCAGAATTTAACCCTGCGCTCGGCTGGTCTGCGGGTGCTGCAGGCCCGGCAGCAGTTGATGATTGCCATCGGCAGCCAGTACCCCCAGCAGCAGCAGGTAAGCGGCCAGGGCGGGGTGGACGGCTACATGTCGAACTCTCGCCGGGACGACTTTTACGACTGGGGCTTCAACCTCACCTGGGAAGCCGACATCTGGGGCCGGTTTCGGCGGCAGATCGAATCGGCCTCGGCCTCCTTGGATGCCAGCGTGGCCGACTACGACGGCGTCATGGTGTCCCTGATCGCCGATGTGGCCCGGACCTATCTGCTTATTCGCACCACCCAGCAGCGACTGGCCGTGGTGCAGCAGAACCTCAAGCTCCAGCAGGAAAGCGTGAGAATCACCACAGCAAAGTTCGATGCCGGCGAGGTCAGCGCCCTGGACGTGGAACAAGCCCAGACCCTGCTCCACACCACCACGGCTTCCGTTGCCGCGCAGGAATTGACCCTGCAGCGGTTGAAGAACAGCCTGGCGATCCTCCTTGGCCGGCCGCCCCACGACATGGGGGCCCTGCTACGGGGGGTTCAGCAGATACCCGCCGTTAAGTCCGAGATCGCGGTGGGCATGCCCCAGGATTTGGTCCGGCGGCGGCCCGACATCCGCCTGGCCGAACGTCAGCTGGCCGCCCAGAGCGCCCAGATCGGATTTGCCGTCACCGAGCTTTATCCCCATCTGGGCCTTGGCGGCACCATCGGCAGCAGCGTGCCCTCCGAAAGAGGGCAAAACTTCTCAGAGCTTTTCAACAGTGAAAACATTGGCTACAGCGCTTTCGGATTTTTCGAGTGGAACATCTTCAACTACGGGCGCCTCCAAAACAACGTGCGCCTGCAGGATGCGGTTTTCCAGCAGCTTCTGGAAGACTACCGCCAGAGGGTGCTCGAGGCCCAGGGTGAAGTGGAGAACGCCATCATCGCCTTTCTCAAGACCCGCCAGCAACTCGAGGCCTTTCAGCTAGCGGAGGCCGCCGCCCGGCGGGCCACCGAAATATCCACGGAGCAGTACCAGGACGGCTTGGTTGACTTCAACACCGTCATTAACACCTTGAGGACGCTTGTTGCCCAGCAGGAGCAGCTGGTGGCGGCCCAGGGAACGGTGACCACCAATCTCGTCGAGGTTTACCGGTCGCTTGGCGGCGGCTGGGAACTCAGGGAAGGCCAAACTCCTCTCGACCTGATTCCGGGCGACACCCGCAATGAAATGATAGAGCGGACGGGATATTGGGACCGGACGTTCAAGAAATAGACGGAGAGGTAATATGCAAGGATTCTGGGCTCAGAGGTTAAACTAAAACCCACTTTGCTTTTAACCTTGAACCCAGAACCCAGAGCTTTTTTTAATCTGATTCTCCCAACCCATCCCGAAAATCTACCCCGTTTTTCCCCCTTCACGGGGGATTTATTTCCCCAGCAAACGTTCTACGGTCATCCAAAATAGATAACATTCGTAAGCTCCTGCCGTTAGGCGATATCCAAACCCTTTTCAGCACATGGCAATCTGTCGCCTCGGTCAACAAAGCACATCTTTTTCCATGAACGTACGAAAGGAGAAAATCAATGGCCCTGCACGATAAAAACAAAATCAGAAAAAACCTTATGGACGATGTCTATGCCTCTTCTGACCTTTCGGTCGTGATGCCCAAGTACAGAATGCCCGAAAAGGAGCACGACCCGCGCCACGCCTACCAGGTGGTGCACGATGAGCTGATGCTGGACGGCAACGCCCGCCAGAATCTGGCCACCTTCTGCCAGACCTGGCTGGATCCGGAGATCCACAAGCTCATGGACGAATGCATTGACAAGAATATGATCGACAAGGACGAGTATCCCCAGTCGGCCGAGATTGAAGGCCGCTGCGTGCACATGCTGGCCGATCTGTGGAACTCGCCGAATGCCGCCAACACCCTGGGGTGCTCCACCACCGGCTCCAGCGAAGCGGCCATGCTGGGCGGCATGGCCATGAAGTGGCGCTGGCGCGCGAAAATGAAGGCCGCCGGCAAACCCACGGACAGGCCCAACATGGTCTGCGGTCCGGTGCAGGTCTGCTGGCACAAATTCGCCCGCTATTGGGACGTTGAATTGCGGGAGATCCCCATGGAAGGCGACCGCCTGATCATGACCCCGGAAGAGGCTGTCAAGCGTTGCGACGAAAACACCATCGGTGTGGTGCCGACCCTGGGGGTTACCTTCACCTGCCAGTACGAACCGGTCAAGGCCGTCAGCGACGCCCTCGATCAGCTCCAGAAAGATACGGGCCTGGACATCCCCATCCACGTGGACGGGGCCAGCGGCGGGTTTCTGGCACCCTTTGTGGAACCCGAGCTGGAGTGGGACTTCCGTCTGCCGCGGGTCAAATCGATCAACACCTCCGGCCACAAGTTCGGCCTGGCACCCCTGGGC
>JBAPYE010000574.1:0-5707 GCA_049284575.1 Desulfobacterales bacterium | reverse complement strand
GGACTACATACTACCGGACATCGACCGCTGACGGTTAACGCGCTTGATTCGCCCATTAGCTGCGTTATCGGGGACTCGCGGTACAATTGAGTACAGCTTCGCTCCCAGAGTGCCTTGCAAAAGGACGAATCGTAAAATTTTATAACCTTTGAACGTTGAACCCTGAATCTGAAACCGATCAGTTTAGGTTTATGCTACCTGAAGATATTCGAGAAGAACTGCAGCGGCAGATCATCGCCATCGAACATCCGCGCGAGTTGGCGGTGGACGTGATGTTCGCGCTGCAGGCGCATTACGGCTATTTGAGCGATGCGGCCCTGGAAGAAGCGGCAGCGCTGCTGGGGATGACGCCTTTGGAGCTGGAAGAACTGGCCACTTTCTATACCTTTATCTACCGTGAACCGGTGGGAAAATACGTCATCCACCTTTGCGACAGCCTGATCTGTTGGATGGACGGATATGAGTCCATCCGCGACTACATGTCTCGAAAACTGGCGGTCGAGTTGGGCGGCACCACGGCCGACGGGCTGTTCACGCTTTTACCGGTGTGCTGTATCGGCTATTGCGACCGGTCCCCGGCGATGCTGATCAACCGCAAGGTATACGGTTTCTTGACGCCCGAGAAGATCGACGCGATCCTGGAAAAACTGAAAGCCGAAGCGTAAATGTTTTTATCGCCCCCTGCGTCCCGGGCGCAGGGGGCGATAAAAACATGAATAAAATAATGCCGAAGGACTATCCCCAAATATTGTTTCAGAATCGCAGGCCCGACCGGATTGCCACGCTAGACGAGTACCGTCAAAGCGGCGGCTATTCGGCGCTGACGCGTGTTCTGATAAAGGAGTCGCACGCGGCGGTCAAGCAGCAGATCCTCGACGCGGTTCTGCTCGGACGCGGCGGGGCCGCCTTTCCGGCCGGCAAGAAGATGGAGACCATCGCCGATGACGCGCCGTTTCCGCGCTACATCGTCTGCAACGCCGATGAAATGGAACCGGGCACCTTCAAGGACCGGGTTTTAATCCACGCCGATCCGCACATGTTGATCGAGGGGATGATCATCACCGGTTACGGGATTCTGGCGGACAAGGGCCTTATTTTTATTAGACCCGAGTACGAAAACGCGGCCAAGATCCTGGAAAGAGAACTTCAGGTCGCCAGGGAGGCGGGCTACTTGGGCCGGAACATTCTCGGCAGCGACTATTCCCTGGACATCGTGGTTCATCGCAGCGGCGGACGCTACATCTGCGGCGAGGTGACGGCGCAGTTGAACGCGCTGATGGGCAAACGGCCGAATCCCAAGCAACCGCCGCCGTATCCCACCGAAAAAGGGCTGTGGGATCGGCCGACCCTGGTCAACAACGTCGAAACCCTCGCCTGTGTGCCGCATATCATCCGCAACGGGGCGGATTGGTTCAAGAGTCAGGCCTTGACGGAGGGGGCCGCCGGTACCAAGATTTTCTGCGTCAGCGGCCACGTCAACCGACCGGGGTGTTATGAACTCCCGCTGGGAGTGCATCTGAGCGAAATCATCGAGGATCACGCCGGTGGCATGCGCAACGGCGCCGCATTCAAGGCTTGCCTGCCGGGCGGGGCATCGACACGCTTCATGCCGGAGCAGTTCTACGGCATCGAAATGGATTTCGGGTCATTGAAAAAAGAGGGTCACCGGCTTGGAACCGGGGCCATTATGATCTTCGACCACACCACCTGCATGGTGGCCGCCACTTTGAACCTGATCGACTTTTTTGCACGGGAGTCCTGCGGTTGGTGCACGCCCTGCCGGGAAGGTCTGCCTTACATTCGGGACCTGCTGGCCCGCATCGAGGCCGGGGAGGGCGATGAGGCGTTTATTCCCGCGCTGGAGGATATGAGCCGCCACCTGGGTTACGCTTACTGCGCTTTTGCACCGGGGGCCGCGGCTCCGCTGGAGAGCCTTTTGACCTATTTCGGGGACGAGGTGCGGGAGCACATCGTGCAGCAGAAATGTCCGTTTAAGTAGAAAACCGTTGATTGTCAGTGGCATGTGGTGAAAGACCCCAACAATGGTGTAAAGGCAACGATCCACTGACAACCAGCAAGCGACGATTCATAAACAGATGCCTAAACTCGTCATCGACAATCGGGAAATCGAGGTGCCCACCGGAACCAAGGTAATCGAAGCCGCCGAAAGGCTGGGCATCATGATCCCCCGGTTTTGCTATCACCCGGCCCTGGGATCGGTGGGGGCCTGCCGCGTCTGCGCCGTCAAGTTTTTAGAGGGACCTGTAAACGGCGTGCAGATGAGCTGCATGGTCGATGCCCGTGACGGCATGGTGGTGTCGACAACCGATGAAGAGGCGGTCGATTTTCGTCGCTATGTCATCGAGTGGCTGATGCTGCATCATCCCCACGATTGCCCGGTCTGCGATGAGGGCGGCCACTGTCTGCTGCAGGATATGACGGTTTCAGGCGGCCATGGACTGCGGCGCTATCCGGGGAAAAAACGCACGCACATTGATCAAGACCTCGGTCCCCTGGTCCAGCACGAGATGAACCGCTGCATTCAGTGCTACCGCTGTTCCCGATTCTACCAGGAGTATTGCGGCTACCGCGACCTGGGCGTCATGCGGATCGGAAATCGCGTCTATTTCGGCCGCCAAAAAAACGGGATACTGGAGAGTCCGTATGCCGGCAACATCACCGATATATGCCCCACCGGCGTATTCACCGACAAGCCCTCGCGGTTCAAGGGACGGCGCTGGGACTTCGAGCGCACGCCTTCCATCTGCCTGAACTGCTCCCTCGGGTGCCACACGGTGGTGAGTGCCCGCTACCGGGAGATCGTCCGTCAGGAAGCCCGTTTTAGTGCAGCCGTCAACGGTGATTTCATCTGCGACCGAGGCCGTTACGGATTTTTCTATGCCGGCATTTCCGAACGACCGCGGCAGGCTGCAGTCGACGGCAAGGCGGTCACCCGTGAAAAGGCTCTCGGCGTTGCGCTCGAGAGGCTGGAAGGCATCGTGCGGCAGTCGGGAACTGGCGCTGTTGCTTGTGCGGGCTCGCTGCGCAGCAGCCTGGGCACCTTGGTGGCGATCGATCGCTTGAGTCGGCTAAACGGCTGGCACGACCCCGCTTTCTGGATGGAGCGATTCGTCGCCACGCGGGTCAAAACCGCTGCCTCCCGTCTCGAAGCCGATACGGCCGTTTCCCTGCGGCAGGTGGAACAGGCCGATGTCATCCTGGTTGTGGGCGCCGATCCGATCAACGAAGCGCCGATGCTCGCCGTGGCCCTGCGGCAGGCCTGGCGGCGGGGTGCACGGGTGGTTGTGATCGATCCCAGGCCGGTGTTTCTGCCCTTTGAGTTCGACCATCTGCCGACCGCCCCGGAGGAGATGGTGGCCGGACTGGGGATTTTGATCAAACGGGTCATCGAGCGTGAAGAAGTCGAACAACTGGGTCACAAGGCGCTGTCTTTTTACGATTCAATTCCGAATGTGCCGCTCCCGGCAATTGACCGTTTCGAAGCCGCTATCGGTATTCTCAAGGCCAGCCACCGGCCGATCGTGGTCTGCGGCACCGAGGTCGTGCCGGATGATGCACCGGCCCTGGCTGCCGATTTTGCGCTGCTGCTGAAGGCGGTAAATCGGTCAGCCGGCCTTTTCTATGTGCTCCCGGGAGCCAATGCCTTCGGGGCGGTGCTGTTGCCCGGCAGGCAAGCGGCATTCGAAGAGGTACTTGCGGCCGTTGAAAACAAAACCGTTCGGGCACTGGTACTGGTCGAGTGCGATCCCCTGCGCACCTTCGCGGACCGGCCGCGGCTCGAAAAAGCGCTGGCGTCGCTCGATGTACTGGTGGTCATGGACTATCTCGGGACGGAGACGGTGAAGCGCGCGGACATCTTTTTACCCACGACAACCGTTTATGAAAGCGGCGGCCTGTACGTCAACCAGGAGGGGCGCCTGCAGTCGGCGCCGCGGGCTTTCCAGGGCGGCCTATCGATCAAAGTGGTCGGCGACGGTCGTCACCCGCCACGGGTCTACGGCTCGGGAATGCCGGGAGCAGACCCTGCCCCGGCCGTCCGGCACCTGGCGGCACTGGCCGGCAGTAAAGGGCCGGTCGAAGGGGACGCCGCGTGGCAGGAATGGCTGGTTGATCATTTACAGCTACGCGACCTTCTGCCGGCAGTCGATGACTTCCCCGAAGACGGGGTTCGGGTGCTAGCGGGCGCTGCAACGGACGAACGGTTTGGGGTGGACTGGGCCGCGGCGCTAAATGACGGTCTTGCTGCGGACGATCGTCTGCGGCTTTTGACCGTCGATTGGACCTTCGGCACCGAAGAGCTTTCGGGCTATTCTGCGTGCCTTGACACAGTCGTGCCGTCGCCGGTCTTGTTCATGCACGGGGAGGACGCTAAAAGATTAGGACTGGCGGATGGGGAACCGGTCGTGTTGACCACAGAAACCGGTTCGGTGGCCGTCGTGCTTCGCGTTGTCGACAACATGCGTGCCGGTGTGCTGATCCTGCCGCGCCACCACTGGCTCGACTGGCAGCAGTTGGGCAGCGGGCCGATTCGGATTGCCGCCGATCGGATACGTAAAGCCGAACACACTTGATAAGTCAGGTCTTTCGGGAAAACAGGAAGTAGTCGAATCACTATGTCAATGTGGATTGTCGGACTCATCGTCTTATTGATCAAGCTGGCCGTGGTGCTCGTGGTGCTGCTTCTGCTGGCCTCCTACCTCGTATGGCTGGAACGCAAGTTTCTGGCGAGGCTGCAGATCCGTTACGGGCCCAACCGGGCTGGAAAGTTCGGGCTGCTTCAGCCGATCGCCGACGCCGTCAAACTGATTGCCAAGGAGGATACGGTTCCGGCCGAGGCCGATCGGCTTATATTCCTGTTGGCCCCGGCGATCGTGGCCGGCACGGCCCTGCTCATGTTCGGCGTCGTTCCCTTCGGCAGAGACATCACTCTCTGGGGTCAAAAGATCCCCCTGGTGATTTCCGATATCAATGTCGGCCTGTTGTTCGTGTTTGCGCTGTCATCCCTGGAAGTCTACGGGGTTACGCTGGGTGGGTGGGCGTCCAACTCCAAGTTCAGCCTTTTGGGGGGCATCCGCGGTGCCGCTCAGATGATCAGCTACGAGCTGGCCCTCGGGCTTTCACTGGTCCCGGTGGTCATGTACGCCCGCTCGCTGAGTCTGGTCGATATCGTCAATGCCCAAGAGCCCTATCCGTTTATCCTGGTCCAGCCGATATCGTTTGTCATTTTCTTCATAGCGGCCATGGCGGAGAGCAAGCGCATCCCGTTCGACCTGCCCGAGGCCGAGAACGAACTGGGTGCCGGCTACCACACGGAGTACAGCGGCATGCGCTTCGGTCTCTTTTTTCTGGGGGAGTATGTCCACATGCAGGTTTTCGGCGCCCTGTTGGCGGTATTTTTCTTGGGCGGCTGGCACGGCCCTCTACTACCACCCTGGATATGGCTGCTCCTGAAAATAATCGCTATTTCCCTGTTGATGATTTGGATCCGGGGAACGCTGCCGCGTCTGCGCTACGACCAGCTGATGGCCATCGGTTGGAAAGTTCTGATACCCGCGGCTCTGCTCAACATTCTGATAACGGGAGCGGTTTTGTTGATTTAGGGTCCGTTCAACCTTGGTACTATAATGAACAGTGTATGGGAAGCCATAACAGCGCTGGCGGCCGGCTTTGCGCTCACCTTCAAACA
>JBAPYE010000573.1:0-4428 GCA_049284575.1 Desulfobacterales bacterium | reverse complement strand
CATCTTGGCAGCAGACGATCCGGGCAGCACCAGCCAACAGGAGCCCGGCGCACCCAGCCCGGAGGAGATCGCCGCCGGGCGCCACGAGCGGGCCTGGCAGCTGAAGGGCGAGTTCCAATCCCAATTGGGGATCACGGTCAGTGACGGCGCCTACGCCATCCTCGAAAAACACGCCTTCAGCGAGGCCGTCGCCGGTTTGATCACCGATATTTTGGCCAAAACCTTGGGCGCGGGGGTTGTCTCCAACAAGGAAATCCTGCTGCGGGTGGCCGACAGGGGCATCATGCTGCGGGTCGTGGGCTCCCAGAACGAAAAACCGGTTTTCAATCTCGAGCCCTTCTACGGTTTGGATCAGGCCAAGTCCATGGTGCGGATTATCGGGCAGCCCTACCTCAAGGACTTGGATTACACCCTGCGCAATCTCATTGTGGATTTCATTCAGCAGCTGATCCAGCCCAACATCACCCTCAACCGCAATGAGACCGAAGCCCGCAGGGAGGCTGCCGCGGCGGAGATCAAGCCGATCCTCTACCAGATCAAGGCCGGCGAAATGCTGCTGCGGGAGGGTGAACGGCTTACCCAGGTGCAGCTTCTCAAACTGCAAACCCTCCAGGACCAGACCCGCAGCGCTCAGCTGTGGGTTCGCAGCGCCGGCACCGCGCTGCTGATTCTCTGCCTGTTGGTGTCCGCCTGCACCCTGCACGCCCGAAACCACATCCCGGGCGGGCAGGATCACAACAAAACCCTGCTTTTTCTGGCGACGGTTTTTTTGATCTTTCTCTTTGTTGCCAAGATCTCGTTTCTTTTGGCGCGCGCCATTGCGGTCAATGAGCCTTTCGGCATCACCCACGGCGCGATCGCCTACGGCATTCCGCTGGCGGCCGGCGCCATGAGCGTCTGCCTTTTTCTGTGTTTGGACTGGGCCATCGCCTTTGCGGTCGTTACTGCCGTTTCCGTCGCCGTCCTTTTTCACAATCGCCTGGAGATCCTGATCTACTTCCTGATCAACAGCTCCATGGCGGCTTACTGGCTTCAGAACTGCCGTGAGCGCAAGGCCTTCATCCGTGCCGGCACCCGTCTCGGCCTGCTCAACATCGTTCTGGTAACAGCCTTGAATCTCTACAGCGGCGATGTCGCCGGCATTCGGTTGTTGTGGAACTGGGCGTTTGCCTTTTTGGGCGGATTTGGCGCCGGGCTCGTGGCGGCCGGGATCGCCCCCCTGCTGGAGGTCGCCTTCGATTACACCACCGACATCAAACTGCTGGAACTGGCCAATTTGGACCGCCCGATTTTACGGCGCCTGATGATCGAGGCCCCCGGCACCTATCACCACTCCGTGATCGTGGGCTCGATGGTGGAGGCCGCCGCCACGGCCATCGGCGCCAACTCCCTGCTGGCCAAGGTGTGCGGCTACTACCACGACATCGGCAAGATCCGCAAACCCCTCTATTTCATTGAAAACCAGGTCCACGGTAAAAACAAACACGACAAGCTGGCGCCGTCGATGTCCGCCCTGATCCTGATTGCGCACGTCAAGGAGGGGGTCGAAATCGCCCGGGAACACAAGCTTGGCCAGGCGATTACGGACACCATCCGGCAGCACCACGGCACCAGCCTGATCAGTTATTTTTTTGAAAAGGCCAAACAGCGCAGAGGCGAGGAAAACGTCAACATCGACGACTATCGCTACCCCGGCCCCCGCCCCCAGACCCGCGAAGCCGGGCTGGTGATGCTGGCCGACGTCGTCGAAGCGGCCTCGCGCACCCTGGAAAACCCCACCCCGTCGCGTATCCAGGGGCATGTCCAGAACCTGATCAACAAGGTGTTTTCCGACGGCCAGCTGGACGAGTGCGAACTGACCCTCAAGGACCTGCATCAGATTGCCAAGAGTTTCAACAAGATTCTCAACGGCATTCACCACCACCGGATCGAATACAGCGACAATCTGGCTGCCGCCAGCGGGAAGAGCAAAAATGGAAGTTCTGATCGACAACCGGCAAAACCGCCAGCCGATCCCCCTAAAGAAAATAAAGCAGGCGGCACAGGTCGTCTTAAACGCCTTGGATTGTCCTGAGGCCGAGCTGTCCATCGTGATTGTGGATGATGCCGAAATCGCCGAACTGAACCAGCGCTACCTCCAGCGCAGCGGCCCCACCAACGTGTTGGCCTTTCCGATGCAGGAAGGTGAATTTGGCGAAATTTCGCCCCACCTTCTCGGGGACGTGGTAATCTCGGCGGATACCGCTGCGCGCGAGGGTCGTGAGGCCGGTATCCCGATGGTGGCGCATTTGATTGCGCTCCTGGTTCACGGGATTCTGCACCTGCTCGGCTATGACCATGAAACCGAGCCCGCCCAAGCCCGTGAGATGGACGCCAAGAGCCGGGAGCTGCTGGCCCTGCTGGAACGCCGTTCGCTGCGGGCTGCGCGCTGACCTAAAAAAAATTCAGGAGAAGAGGGCCGCCATGAATCTTGTCACGGCCTCACAGATGCAGGCGATGGATCGGGAAACCATCTCGGTTTTCGGGATCCCCGGGCGGGTGCTGATGGAAATTGCCGGCCGCGGTGCCACCGACTTTCTGCTGGAGCGCTTTCCCGACCTGACGGGCCGCAAGCTGGCGGTCGCCGCCGGGCCCGGCAACAACGGCGGCGACGGCTTTGTCATGGCCCGCTGCCTGGCCCAGCGGGGATTTGCGGTCAGCGTCTATCTGCTTTGCGCGCCCGAGCGCGTTCAGGGGGATGCCGCCGCCAACCTCAACCTGCTGGCGCCCCTGTCGGTGCCGGTGGTGGCCGTGCCCGACGAAGCCGCCTTTGCGGCCCGCCGAGAGGAGATGGCTGTCTGTGACGTCTGGATTGACGCCATCCTGGGCACCGGCCTGACCTCCGAGGTCAGGGGGTTTTATCGCAGCCTGATCCAGTTTATCAACCGCTCCGGGCGCCCGGTTTTTGCCGTCGACATCCCATCGGGACTCAACGCCGACACCGGCCAGCCCTGCGGCGCCTGCATCCGGGCGCAGGCGACGGCCACCTTCGGCCTGGCCAAGACCGGCCATTTTCTGCACCCCGGGGTGTCCTTCAGAGGTGATTTGCGGGTGGTCGACATCGGGATTCCGCCCCACATCGTCGCAAAGGCGCACCCGCGCCACTACCTGCTGACCCCCCAAGACTTTGCCAGCGCGCTGGCCGTGCGGCCGGTCGACGCCCACAAGGGCAGCACCGGCCACCTGCTGGTGCTGGCCGGTGCACCCGGCAAAACCGGTGCCGCCGCCATGACGGCGATTTCCGCCCTGCGCAGCGGCGCCGGCCTGGTGAGCCTCGGTGTTCCGGCCGGTTTGAATGCGGTGCTGGAAACCCTGGTGATCGAGGCCATGACCGTCCCGCTGCCCGCAGCGGCCGACGGCGGTCTGGGATCCGCTGCCGGCGAGGAGATCCTCGGCCTGCTTCCCGGAAAAAAATGTCTGGCTCTCGGGCCGGGGCTGGGCACCGGGGGGGAAACCCGTGCCTTGCTGCGGCAGGTTCTGGCGGCCTGCCCGCTGCCCCTGGTGATCGACGCCGACGGCCTGAACTGTCTGGCCGCAGAGCCCGGTTTTTTGAAAAGGCTGGACGTGCCGGTGATCCTGACCCCCCATCCCGGGGAAATGGCCCGTCTGACCGGCACCACGGTCCAAGCGGTGCAGGCCGACCGCATCGCCTGCGCCCGCGATTTCGCCTGGCGGTTCAATGTCCACCTGGTGCTCAAGGGTGCCGGGACCGTTGTGGCCCATCCCGACGGGGCCGTTTACGTGAACCCCACCGGAAACCCCGGGATGGCCGCCGGGGGCATGGGGGACGTGCTCACTGGCGTCATCGCGGGCCTGGTGACCCGGGGGGTGCCGCCGGCTGAAGCCGCCCGTGCCGGAGTCTATCTGCACGGACGGGCCGCGGACGGTGTGGCCCACCAGGTGGCGCCGTTTGGGTATCTGGCATCGGAGGTGATGGCCGCCATTCCCCGTCAGTTCCGGGAGTTGACCGGGGGGGCGGATTCGGCGATGGCCGTTGCCGCTGATTTTGAGCCATCCGATCAACGGCCTTGGCGACATTTCTGACAGAAAGGCGGTCGGGGGGTGAGGGGCGGTCGCTGACGGAAAGCCTCATGACAGACAGGATCCAGATCACCACCCGCTCGGTCGGCGAAACCCAGGCCCTGGCCCGCGCGCTGGGCGCCCGGATGGCGGCGGGTATGGTGGTGGCCCTGACGGGGGACCTCGGCAGCGGCAAAACCGCCTTTGTACAGGGGTTGGCCGAAGGCCTGGAAGTCCCGAAGGACTACATCATCACAAGTCCGACCTTTACCCTGGTGAACGTCTATCCCGGTCGGGTGCCGCTCTATCACGCCGATCTCTACCGGCTTGCGGAGGCGGCCGTCGATCTGACGGCGCTCGGCCTGGATG
>JBAPYE010000572.1:0-5212 GCA_049284575.1 Desulfobacterales bacterium | reverse complement strand
CAGGCCGAACGCGCCCCGGGTTGGTGAAAAAGGGGGGATATGGATCCGATCGGATGCGATGGTTGTATCAAGGCGGGGCTGAGGGTCGGCAAAGTGCTTGGAACTCAGCGTTTCGGACAAGGCGGTTCCCCTCGGGGGCCAAGGCCACCTGACCACCCAAAATCAAAAAGGGGCCGCGACGCGCATCGCAACCCCAAGATGTTGTTTGGTGCCGGAGGTCGGAATCGAACCGACACGCCCTTGCGGGCGGAGGATTTTGAGTCCTCTGCGTCTACCAGTTTCACCACTCCGGCGTGAATCGGCTTATATGCAAAGCAGGCCGATTTGTCAATTTAATTGCGGCTGAAGGTTTGCCAGCAGCCTCAAAACGGCGCGGGCTGAAACGCTGCCCGCGCGCAGCACGCGCGGCGCCTCCCCGGTCGTGTCCACCACGGTGGAGCCCGGGCCGTCGGATAGCGGTCCGGCGTCCAGGATGGCATCCACGCCGGCGGCCAGTTCGAGGTCCAGCTGCGTCACCCGGGCGCAGCCGGGTTGTCCGGAAATATTGGCGCTGGTGCCGGTCAGCGGCCCCCCGAACGCCTGGACCAGGGCGGCCCCCACCGGGTGGGACGGCACGCGGATGCCGATCTTGCCGGTCCCGGCAGTGAGGTTTGGCGGCAGGCCCTCCCACGCGGCAAAGACAACCGTCACCAGCCCCGGCCAGAAATGGCGCATCAAAAGATCGGCTGCGGGCGTCACCCGCCGCACCAGGGGCGCCACCCCGGAGCGGTCCTGCACCAGCACCAGAAGCGGGTTGTCGGCCGGCCGGCGCTTGAGGTCAAAGACCCGCGCCACCGCGGCGGCGTTCAGCGCATCGGCGGCCAGACCGTAGAGGCAGCGGGTGGGGAAGACCACCACGCCGCCGCGGCGCAGAATGCCGGCGGCGGTTTCGATGACCGCCGGGTCCGGCCGGTCGGGGTCAAACGCCAGGCGGTTAGCGGCCATCTGCCAGCCGGGCCGCCTTGACTTCAACCTCTTGGGCCATTTCGGCTTTGAAGGCGTCCAGCCGTGCGGCCAACTCCGGGTCCGCGAGGGCCAGGATTTGAGTCGCCAGAATGGCGGCGTTCCGAGCCCCCGGCTTGCCGATGGCCACCGTGGCGACCGGCACCCCCGGCGGCATCTGCACCGTGGAGAGCAGGGAATCGAAGCCCGAAAGGACCGAAGAGGCGATCGGCACCCCGATCACCGGAAGGCTGGTGTGGGCCGCCACGACCCCGGCCAGATGAGCGGCATGGCCGGCGGCGGCGATGAGGACCTTAACGCCGCGCTGCCGGGCGGTGGCGGCGAATTCGGCTGCCCGCTGGGGGCTGCGGTGGGCCGAGGCCACGGTGATTTCAAATGGCACACCGAATTTTTTCAAGACCTTGACGGCCCCCTCGACCACCGCCAGGTCCGAGTCGCTGCCCATCACGATTGCCACCTGGGGCGGGGTATTGCGGCGCGCCAACGCTTTCTGGCCGATGTCGGTGCGATAGTGGACCTTGTCCCACGAGATCTTGCCCACGGCCTGGTAGGCCCGCTTGATGGCCTTTTCCACGCTTTCGCCCAGCGCCGTCACCCCCAGCACGCGTCCACCGGCGGTCTCGACACCCTTTTGGCCCTGGGCGGTGCCGGCATGAAAGACCACCACATCCCGCATGCGCTTGGCGGCATCCAGACCGGCAATCGGCAGTCCTTTGGGGTAGCGTCCCGGATAGCCGCCCGCCGCCATCACCACGCAGACCGAGGCCCGCGGGTCGATGTCCAGCCGGCACTCGGCCAGCCGCCCGTCGATCACCGCCTCCATCACCGGAATGATGTCGTTTTGCATCCGGATCAACAGCGGCTGGGCTTCCGGGTCGCCAAAGCGGCCGTTGAACTCCAGCACCTTGATCTGATCCCGATCGATCATCAGTCCCGCGTAGAGGACCCCTTTGTAGGGGCAGCCCTCCTCGGCCATGGCGCGCACCGTGGGCAGCATCACCTCGTCCATGATGCGCTGGTGCATGAAGCGGTCCACGATCGGGGCCGGCGAATAGGCCCCCATACCCCCGGTGTTGGGCCCCTGGTCGTTGTCGAAAATCGGCTTGTGGTCCTGTGAGGAGGGCAGCGGCAGCACGGTCTTACCATCGGTGAAGGCCAGAAAAGAGGCCTCCTCGCCCACCAGGCACTCCTCCACCACCACGGTGCGCCCCGCATCGCCGAAGGCCTTCTCGACCATGATGGTGTCCAGCGCCTTCAGGGCCTCGGGAACCGCGCGGCAGACGATGACGCCTTTGCCGGCCGCCAGCCCGTCCGCCTTGACCACCACGGGTGCCCCGATCTTGCGGATGTAGCTCTGGGCCTTGTTGCGGCTGGTAAAGCTCTGCCCGACGGCGGTGGGGATGCCGTGGCGGTTCATCAGGTTTTTGGCAAAGGATTTGCTGGCCTCCAGCCGTGCGGCAGCCCCGGAGGCCCCGAAGACCCGCAGCCCCTCACTTTCGAACACATCCACGATCCCCATGGAAAGCGGGCCTTCCGGTCCGATCACGGTCAGATCGACCTGCTCGCTTTTGGCAAAGGCCAGCAGTCCCTGGACATCCTCCGCCCCGATCGCCACGCAGGTGGCCAACTCGGCGATTCCGGCATTGCCGGGTGCACAGAAAATTTTTTGCACCCGGGGGCTCTGCTTGATTTTCCAGACCAGCGCATGCTCGCGGCCGCCGCCGCCCACTACCAGCACTTTCATACAAGGCCTCCCTTTTGATGACGCTGCGGGTTGTCGATTGCGCCCGACCCGATAAAGGGCGGGAATTCACCATCGATGGTTTTGGTGACCATGGGAGCCGAATCCGGCAGCCGGCTGAGGGCCCCGGTGGGCGGGTGTGGGCCCGGGAAGGGCCCGGGTCACTTTTCGGACAGGGTGGTCGGCTTCAAAGCGCCCCTCAGGCCCTCGGAGGGCGGTCTTCCAGGCCGAGGGCGATGAGTCGATCCAGCAGCTGGCTGAAACTCATGCCCGCCGCCCGGGCCGCCTGGGGCAGCAGGCTGGTGGGCGTCATGCCCGGGATGGTGTTGGTTTCCAGCACGAAGATCTCGCCGTCCTTGAGGATCATGTCGGTTCGGCTGTAGCCCCGGCAATTGAGCGCCGTGTGGGCCATGAGGCCGTATGACTGGGCCTTTTCGGCGAGGGGCGGATCGATCCGGGCCGGACAGATCTCCTGGGTGGCGCCGGCGGTGTACTTGGCGCTGTAGTCGAAAAAGGTATAGGCCTGGTCCGGAATGATCTCGATCAGCGGCAGGGCTTCGAGGCGCTCGTTGCCGATCACGCCGCAGGTCAGTTCGACCCCCGGGATGTAGGCTTCGAGCAAAACCCCCGCATCGTATGTCAGTGCTTGGGCAACCCCGGCGACCAGTGCCTCAGGCGATCGGGCCACCGACATGCCAATGCTGGACCCGCCCGCCACCGGCTTGATCACCAGGGGAAAGCCCAGCCGCTGCGCAATCGCCTCGGGGTCCAGCCGGTCACGCCGGGTAAGGGCCACATAGGCCGGCACCGGGATGCCGAATTTTTCGTAGAGCTGCTTGGACACCAGCTTGTTCATGGCAATCGCGCTGCCCAGGACACCCGAGCCCTGGTAGGGAATGCCCAGAAGATCCAGCATCCCTTGAACCGTACCGTCCTCCCCGAAAGGGCCGTGCAGGATGACCAGCGCGATATCGATCCGGGGGGCGTCGGCCACCAGCCGGGGCAGATCGGTCTTGGGGTCATAGCGCCGGACATCGTATTTTTGCTTGTCCAGGGCGGCGAACACCTGGTTCCCGCTTTCCAGGGACACCTCCCGCTCGGAGGATACCCCGCCGGAGAGCAATGCAACGCACGTCTTTTTCATCGCCTTATGCCTCGAGGATCTTCTTTTTGGCCTGGTTGAATTCGTCGAAGGTTATCAGATTGTTTTCAAACATGCGCCCCAGTTCCATGAGCTCGCGCAGGCGAATGGTATCCGGGTCTTCCAGCTGATGGCCGACGTCCAGATAATCGCTGCCCAGGGCCGGGAGGCCGGGTTTGCCGCCCAGCCTGAAGGACGCGAGCCCGCCCAGCACGCTGACCTCCACCGGCCGGCCATTGAAGTCGGGGGTTTTGAGCATTTCGCGCAGGGTTTTGCCCTCACGCTTCATGCGGCGAAAAAAGAGGTAGCCGGACGTCAGAATCCCCGCCATTCCGATCAAAAAAATCCACAGCATATAGTTTACGACGCCGCGAAAAAAGAGCACCAGCAACCCCACCATCGCAACCAGCGCGACGTGCAGCATCAAAATCGAATAGGCCACCATAAGGCTCTTGAACAAACCGACATTGTCTTTTTTCTCAATCATGGTTTCAAATACGCATGGCTGCCATCCTTGGGGGACGGGCCGTTTTCGATACGTGCCGCCAATTTGTCCATGTACTGCTGGGGCTCTTCGAACTCAATGGCGGTGTTTCGGATGGAATTGAATTTCAGGATCAGGAAATTCAGTTTTTTCAGGGTTCGGTAGCGCAGGGCGGTGTCGCTCATGCCGGCGAGCAGGTCCTCGGTGCGTCGAATTTCCTTTTTAATTTCGATTTCCGGTGGCAGGCAACTGGCATTCTTGAGAATTTTGTAGGCCAGGCGAAGCTCTTCGGGTACATGGCGGTCATCCGGGAACACCAAAGGCCTGCCGCGGCCTTCGAGGTTGTCGAACGCCCCCTTTTTCTGGGCGACCCGGATACGCTCTTCGACGATTTTTTCGAACCCCGCCAACATCCAAGCCTCCTGCCGGAAACGCCTGACGGCGGCTGATTCCTGGATCGACGCTGTTTTGTTGCCTGCCTATCGGCACGTAATGGGGGTCAACTTGACCACAGGCCCAAAGACCGCTTTGAACTCCCCGAGCCCCGCTCCCCGCCGCGGGCAGCAGAAGAAAGCCGCATCTGCAAGTCGGCTGAGGTGATGCGCGCGGGCAGGAAGCTTCACGGAACGGGCTTTTTTAGGCGAATGAAAACATACGCTATAACGGCCCACGTGTCAAAGCAAAAGGCCCGTCACAGCGCAACGCCACCACGACAGAAAGGGCGGCCCCCGGGGGAGCCGCCCTGCAAACGGTGCAAAGCGCAGTGGGCCGTTAAAATCATTCTGCGCCTTGTGTGCAACGGGTATCGACGGGTTGGCGGGGCAACTTGAACTGGTTTTTCGCC
>JBAPYE010000571.1:0-9432 GCA_049284575.1 Desulfobacterales bacterium | reverse complement strand
GGCACAGCCTGCGCGCGGCCGAGGAATTCGACGCCGGCATCCGGCGCAAAGTGGAGAACGCAGACTTATTTCTGTTCCTGGTCACACCCGAAGCGGTACGCGCCGGGGCCTACACACTCACCGAGCTGGAGTTCGCACAGCGGCGCTGGCCCAAGCCCTCCGGGCACATCCTGCCGGTGATGCTGAAGCCGACGCCGATAGACACGATCCCCCCCTACGCCCGCGCCGTGACCATCCTGCAGGCACGCGGCAATCTGGTGGCCGAGGTGGCGGCCCGGGTCGCGGAAATGGCCGGCACACGACGCCGGCAGCGCTTGCCCTACCTGGTGGCAGCCGCCGTCCTGGTCCTGCTGGTCGCGTTGGGCTATCCGGTGCTGCAGCGCTACATCGCCCAAGACGACAATGCAGGGACCTGCTATCTTTGGCTGCAGTTTGGGACGGGTCCATGGGGGGCATTGACAGTGCGCATCAGCGGCGGCGGAGTATCGCGGGATTTTGCCACCGCGGCGAATGGAAGGGCTGATATTCATGTGACCGCCGGGCAATTGCCGCAATGGGAGCTGGCGGTGATCGATCAGGACGGTCGAACCCTGGGTACGATGGCGCAAAGCGGTTGTCCGCAAGCGGTTGCCGCCCATGCGCTCACCGATACACTGCAACTCGAACTGGGTCCGCGCGATGTGTTGCCTTAGAATTTTGCTGGCGGCTGTGATGCTGCTCGGCGCGGCTTCTGCCATGGCCGAGACCATCGTCAAGGGGCGGGTCCTCGACGTGTCCAAGGATTCACCGGTGATCGGCGCGGAGCTTGAACTGCGGCACGCCGCCGACTTGCTCGCAGTCGGCGACACCGATCAGAGCGGCCGCTTCCAGTTGTCCTTCCCCTTCGAGCCGACGCCCGAGCAACGCACCTTGAGCCTGCGGGTCAAAAGGGCCGGCTATGCAACGGGCACGGCCAGTGTGATCATTACCGCGGGCCGGCCGGACCAGGACGCTTACACGGTCGAGATGCTGCCGGAGAAACTCGCTCAATGTGTTTACGACGTCCCATACCTGGTGACCGTGGGACGTTTTTTTGATCCGCCCTCCGGTGTCAATGTGGTGCAACTGTCCGGTTACCTGGCGCGTGCCCTGTCCCTGAAGCTCGCACCGGAATTGCAGAAGAAGCACCTGCCAGAAAACCTCCAACTGACCATCGTCGAATGCACCAGCGCATCACCACATTCGTTGGAACACCTGGACAATTACGCCCGGGCCCTAAAAGCCCAGGTGTTCATCGCCGGCGATGTAATCGAAACCGGCGCCAAGTACAAGGTCCGCACCTACTTCGGTGACAGTTATGGCGTGTTCAGCCCAAACACCTCGGTGGTCAACGAAGACGTCGACATCCAGGACCCGGCTGCGGTGGCGCTTGACGCCGATACCTATGCTTACATGTTGGTGGCCTTGACCCACGGCTTCGTTAAGGATAGCCTCTACGCTGAATGCGTGGACATCTGCGTGGCAGCCGAGCAGTTGCTGCGTGAGCTGCTGCCAGGCCAGACGCCGCCGCAGATCATTACCAAACAGCGCGAGTTTTGCCAGGCGCGCATCGCCAACGCGAGGTTGCTGCCATGAGATCGCGGTTGCTATTGATCCTGCTTTGGCTGCTGGCCTGGCCGGCGACCCAAAGCTTTGCCGGTATCGACACCAGGCTCGACGAGCAGCTCAACATCCTGGCCCAGGGAGGAGTGCCAAAACGTCTGATTCCAGGGGCCGAGTACAGGGTTGCCGTGATCACTTATGAGGATCCGGACGGTACCGGTCTCGGCGACACGGTGGCCGCCCTGGTGGCGCGCGAGGTATTGACCAACAGTGGGGTGAGTTCGATCGGGGTGATCTTCTTCAGGGAAGGGGTGGCGCCCACCGGCGGTTCCAACCTGGGTTATTTCGACAAGGTCGAACGTGTGACCGCCGCCCAGGGCGTAAAACTGGCCCTCTGGGGCGTGATTCGCAAAGTGGGCAAAGGTGTGGAGATCAGCACCTACGCCCAGGTGCCGCGCCCCGCCTTGGAGCAGCACTTCACCTGGCGGCTGCGCCTGCCGGCGGCCATGGGCGGGCGGGAACTATTGGCACGACTGCGACCCGACCGTATCCTGGTGCAGCGCCTCCAGCTGGATGCCGCCGCGTTCGCCGATCTGCGGCGCGCGGCGGAAACGATCGGCCAACTGCGCAAAAATCCGCGCATTGATGACCCGGTGACTTCCAGCCTACCGATGGACGAAATCTATTACATCACCAAGCGGGAGGGCGACTGGGTGCGGCTGGCCACCAAAAGCGGAATCGACGGCTGGGCACCGACCCGCGGTCACTGTGCCGGCCCCTGTGGAGAACTGCTGCAGGCCGCGGCCTACTCCGGCGGGGTGTTGCGCTATATGGCCAGCGGCCGCATCCCGGATGCGGGCGAGGCCTTGACCGAGGAGGCGCGGGCGGTCAGCGACCAGCTTGACGCTCTGAATCTGCTTCAGGACGGCACGATGGACAAACTATTCCACATCGAGGCCATCACCCGGCGCTGGCAGGAGGGCCCAGGAGTACCGCCCGGCGGCGGTGCCTTTGCCAACATTCAGGCCTTGAGCAGGCTGTCGATCGCTCTCAAGGAGCAGTTCATGTCGCGGGGAGGGCGCGGAGCCAGCGGCGCCGAACTGGCCACTATCTACGATCAAATCACCTTGGACAAGCGGGGCGCGCAACGCCAGGCCTTTGAACTTGCCAAGGTTTCATTGACCGATCCGCGCAACCCGGATCTGCTGCACAACCTCGCCGTTCTGTTCGAGTATGCGGGAGACAAGCAGCGCGCCGCCTTGGCGCAGGGTTTGGCGAACGAAGCGACTCCGGATTGAAACCGGGTGCGCGCAGTGCCGGCCCACTCGTCCAGGCCGCATTTCACGCCAAAAAATGGCAGATTAAGCCGGAAGCGGTCCAGGGTGTGGAAGACCAGCACATAGGCGACCGTGCCTTCGGCCAAAAGCGGCGTAAAGAAATATCCCGAAAAAGCCAGGCCAGTGCTGATCAACCACAGCACCCCCAGGAACTGCTGATCGAAAACCAAGTGCCGATCATTGACAAGGTCTTGCCGGCGCCAGGAGCCGATATGGCGCGTTAGATGAGGATAATCACTGCAGGTCCCCAGAATGCACCGCGCCTGCGGCTCCAGTACCCCTGCTTTACGTCCACGAAGACGTCGAAGTCTATTTCCTGCCCAAACGACGACATGTTCGATCCCATCTATTCCCTAAACCCTTATTTTTGAAGCCGAATTAGCGGAGCCTCGCAGGCGCTCGCCCGAAAAGCGAGCCCTTATTTTCGGCCGAGGATGTCGGCTTGACACCGTTTGATATGGTTCAGCTGTCTTCATTGCCGATTCCGGTTGCCGCTACATGTTGAGCATACTATCCGGCAGGACACAATTCGGGAGACGGTTTGGTGCCAACAAACACCAAAGGCTTTTGTCACCACCCTGATGCTCCGCCGTTGACGTTTCCCGATATGCGGTTGCGCCAGCGGGCGCTGCGCATCATGGGGTTTCTCCGTTCATGACCATCGGGCTGGCCGAGACCATCTACCGTACCCCCCCCCGACTTTGCCCAGGGGCACCTGGCAGGGAAGCGCGCACAGCTTCTATCCCTGGCCACCACCGAGCCGCTCTGATCTGCCACAATCAAGAACCTCGTCCTGGGCTGATCGCGGAAAACAGCCTGGACGCTCACCAAATCCCCTGCCGGGCCGGTCGTCGACAGAAGGCACTGACAGCCCTTCGTTGGCCGGCCCGGCAGGCACCCCCATAAACCCACCCTCCGGCGCTCGGTAGAGCTGCCGGCCTCCAACCGGTTTCGACCTCGCATCTTGACCTTCGGATTTTGCCCTGGACCCAGCCACAGACGTAAAACCCCGCCGATCCAAAATCTGGTCAAACCGCCGCCGGTGGCCGGTTGGTATGAGCAGCTACCCTATCCCATTGCCGTCAATGCCGCAGGCAACGCCAGCGACCCACTCTTGGCCCGGCCAATTGCCAAAAGCGGGCGCTGCATCCAAAGCCGGGTGCCCTGACCGGGGTGATTTCCGCAGCCGCCAGGTAGGTGGCCGTTTCACCGAAATACAAAGGTCCTCCAGGGCAGGAACCTCACTATGCCCGAACGATGTCCTTCCGACGACATCGCGCCTGTCAATGGCTTTGCCACTGGAATTTGCCCCTCCCCACACCCGCGGATGGCAGCTTCCAACTTTTTTCATCTTTTTAGACCTGGTCAACTTAACTTTTTGGCGCCGGCGGGCATGCTTTGGTTGAAAGCGGCTCAAGCGGCCCAGACGCGGCCCCAACGAATCGATCAATCCAATCATGCAGCTCGGCAGCGTCTGTGTCGCTCGCGGAAGGTATCGCCGCGGACATAACCCCATCGATGTTGGGACGGGGCGTGTCCGGGGCATCACCATGACCAGGTGTGGAAGATGATCGAGGCTGTGGCGGACCATCCCGCCTCATTGCAAAAAGAACCCCCGAGCGACCAGGACCTGTCGCCAGATCTTGCCGGCCATTCCGATGTTGAAAAGCCCATCGGAAATAAGGTACAGACTGTCGAGGAGGTTGCCCGGTACCTGCGCAAAAGCCCCAGTTGGGTTTACAAGCACTGGCAGGAACTGGGCGGCAGGAAGCTCGGAGGTTCTCTATTTTTTCCAAGCACGGAGGACCTTTATGAGCGTCTATTCAAAGAGAGGCAAGGGATGGCGGTACGACTTCACCCACAAGGCGGTGAGGCACACGGAAGCCTGGTTCAAAACCAAAAGAGAGGCGATGCAGGCAGAGGCCAAAAAAAGAGAGGAGGTGGAAAACCCAAGGCCGGAGACGGAGACCCCGATCGATATGGACTTCTTAACCTTGGTAAATAGAAGACTCGACTATGTTCAAGCTTCTTGCGCAAAAGGGCATTTCAAGGTTGTCCTGTATCATTCACGAAGATGGGTCAAAAGGTGGAACGGCCTGAAGTGCAATGGCATTACCTGCACCATGATCGAGGATTGGGTAATCAAGCGTTCAAGGGTGTCGGCGATTGTCGCAAACAAAGAGTTGCAGTACTTGCGGGCGCTGTTCAACTACGGCGTTGAAAGAAACATAATATCGGACAACCCAACCAATAAGATGGGTTTCTTGCCTGTTGATAAACGGAAGAAATACATTCCGCCGAAGGGCGATGTCACCAAGGTAATTTCAGGTGCGGACCTCGACACCCAGCATTACCTTTGGACAATCGTCTCAACTGCAGGAAGGGTAAACGAGATCAACAACCTGACATGGGATGATGTGTCGTTTACTGATCGCTATATCACCCTGTGGACAAGGAAGAGGAAAAACGGAAATAGAGAACCGAGGGAAATCCCGATGGTTCCCAAGCTGTATAATATCCTTCATTACCGGTACCAACAGCGGGACGTCACTATCCCCTGGGTATTCTGGCACGAATACTGGTGCCGGAAGAACCGCAAATGGATCAAAGCCCCATTCAAGGACCGCAAAAAGATAATGGGAACACTTTGCCGAAGTGCCAATGTAAAATACTTTCGGTACCACCCAATACGCCACCTGACGGCATCCGTTCTTGATAATATGGGGGTATCAATCGGTGTGATCCAACGCATCTTGGGACACCAGAACCGAAAAACGACCGAGATCTATCTTCATTCTGTTGGCGATGCCGAACGCAAGGCGATGAACAAGCTGCAGGAAGTTGACGTATTTTCAAAAATGGAGCCCGCCCTTTTGGAGGGACCAATCAACAAGAGCAGACCGACCTGGCAGCGCAGGGTGAACCGTCCGCCATTTGAGATACTGAAGGCTGAAATTGAGCAGTTAGGCTATACGGCTGTTGGCCGAAAATATGGGGTGAGCGACAACGCCGTCAGAAAATGGATGAAGGCCTACAGCGAGCCCAAAGGGTGAATCGAATTTGACCGCGGGGGAAAAGTCTCACACAGATTCTCACACGGAACGAAGAAGGGGTTAACCCTTTCGAGCTAACCCCTTGATTTTTTTGGCTCCCCAGCACGGACTCGAACCGCGGACCCAGTGGTTAACAGCCACTTGCTCTGCCAACTGAGCTACTGGGGATCGATTGAAGGCTCCCTAAATAGTCGAGCACCCCCTAAAAGTCAAGGGAAAAATGGGCGATTTCCCCAATGGTGCAAAGACCCTCCCGCCCCACCGTCAGCTCCCGGCGGTGGCTTTGACCCGCAGGGAGAGTTCGTCCAATTGGGCTTTGGCGGGCTCGGAGGGTGCGTTGGTGAGCAGGCAGGCGGCCCGCTGGGTTTTGGGAAAGGCGATCACGTCGCGGATTGAGGACTGCCCGCAGAGCAGCATCACGAGCCGGTCGAAGCCGAAGGCGATGCCGCCGTGGGGTGGTGCGCCGGACTCCAGGGCCGTGATCAGGAAACCGAATTTTTCCTCGTACTCCGCGGGCTTCAGGCCGAGGGCGTCAAACACGCGCTGCTGCACGTCGCGCTGGTGGATGCGGATGCTGCCGCCGCCGATCTCCGAGCCGTTGAGCACCAGGTCGTAAGCCCGGGAGCGCACGGCCAGAGGATCGGACTCCAGCTTGCCGTAGTCTTCCTCCAGCGGGGCGGTAAACGGGTGGTGCAGGGCCTGGTAGCGCTTTTCGGTTTCGTCGTAATCCAGCAGGGGAAAGCGCGTGACCCACACGAAGTTGAATGCCTTGTCGTCGATCAGCCCCAGCTTGGCGCCCAGGTGATTTCGCAGGTGGCCGAGGGAATCGTTGGCGATTTTGGGCTGGTCGGCCACGAAGAAAACCAGGTCGCCCGGCTCAATTTCAATGCGCGCGCTCAGGGCGGCCTTCTCCGCATCGGTGAAGAACTTGGCGATCGGCGACTGCCAGGCATCCTCGCGAACCTTGATCCAGGCCAGGCCCTTGGCGCGGTAAACGGCGACAAAGGCGGTCAGGTCGTCGATCTCCTTGCGCGAAAAATCGATGCAGCCCTTGGCGTTGAGCGCCTTGACGATGCCGCCGGCCTTGACGACGTCGGCAAACACCTTGAAACCAGAGCCCGCCACGATGTCGGAGACGTTCTTCAACTCCAGGCCGAAACGGGTGTCGGGTTTGTCCAGCCCGTAGCGGTCGATGGCCTCGCTGTAATCCAGGCGCGCAAAGGGCAGCGGGAGCGCTCGCCCCAGAACGTCGCGAAAGAGCTTGGCCATCATCCCTTCGGCCATGGCCATGAGGTCTTCCTCGCCGACAAAGGACATCTCCACATCGATCTGGGTGAACTCCGGCTGCCGGTCGGCGCGCAGGTCCTCGTCGCGGAAGCAGCGCACGATCTGGTAGTAGCGGTCGAAGCCGGAAACCATCAGCAGCTGTTTGAAAAGCTGCGGCGACTGCGGCAGGGCGTAAAACTTGCCGGGGTTGACGCGGCTGGGCACCAGGTAGTCGCGCGCGCCTTCGGGGGTGCTGCGGGTCAGGACCGGCGTTTCGATGTCCAGAAACCCCAGGCCGTTTAGGTATTCCCGCACCGAAACCGCGGCCCGGTGGCGGGTGATGATGCTCTGCTGAAGAACCGGGCGGCGCAGATCCAGGTAGCGGTGCTTGAGCCGGATGCTTTCCGCGACGTCGATCTTGTCCTCGATCATAAAGGGCGGCGTCTCGGCCTCGTTGAGGATCTTGAGCTGCGCCACGGTGATCTCGATCTCGCCGGTTTTCAGGTTGGGGTTCGCCATCCCCACCGGCCGTTTGTCCACTCGGCCGCGCACCCCGAGGACGAACTCGTTGCGAATCCCGTGGGCTTTGGCGTGCACCTGCGGGTCGATTTCAGGGTTGAACACCACCTGGGTGAGTCCCTCGCGGTCGCGCAGATCCACGAAAATGACCCCGCCGTGGTCGCGCCGGCGCTGAACCCAACCCATGAGCACCACCTCGCGGCCGATGTCCGCGCCCGTCAGCTGGTTGCAATGGTGGGTCCTGCGCATATCTCCCAATTTGTCTGGCACTGGATTGACTCCTTTCAGGCGAACTGCGGGCCACCGGGAAAACCGGCTCTGAGTTGAATCGCTTCACGCACGGTATCCACCAGGTGCTCCAGGGGAATTTCCAACTGCTCGCGGGTGGCCATGTTGCGCAGGCTGGCCACCCCCTGGGCGACTTCCTGCTCGCCGACTATCAGCACGTAGCACGCGCCCAGCTTGTCGGCCCGCTTCATCTGGCTCTTGAGGCTGCGGTCGCCGTAGTCGATCTCGGTCCGCACCCCCCGGCGACCCAGGGCGCACATCCAGTCGAAGGCCATCTGCTGGCTTGCCTCCCCCAAAGCCGCGATAAAGAGGTCCGGGGGCCGGATCAAATCGGCGGGGTTCAGACCGACGATCTCCGCCAGGCGGTCGAAACCGATGGCAAACCCGATGGCCGGCTGGTCGGGACCCCCAAGCGCCTGGACCAACCCGTCGTAGCGGCCGCCGCCGGCCACCGCGCTCTGGGCGCCCAGGGCGCCGGTCTGAATTTCGAAGGTTGTGCGGGTGTAGTAATCCAGCCCGCGCACCAGCCGCTTGTCCACACGGTAGGCAACACCCAGGCGGTCGAGGGTGGCCTTGACCGCCTCGAAGTGCGCCCAGCAGTCCCCGCACAGGTAGTCGTGCAACGACGGGGCCTCGGTCATCGCCTCGCGGCAGGCGGGCACCTTGCAGTCCAGCACCCGCAGGGGGTTGCGATCGCGGCGTCGATCGCAGTCGCTGCAGAGAAGCGCGGCCTTGCCTCCCAGAAAGGCGCTCAGCGCCTGTTTAAAGTCGGGTCGACAGGCCGGGCAGCCCAGGGAGTTGATATGGGCCGCGACGTCGGTCACCTTGAGGCGCGCGCAGAGCGTCACCAGCAGAAAAATCAGCTCGGCATCCACCAGCGGCGAGGCCACCCCGAAGATCTCGGCATTGATCTGATAAAACTGCCGGTAGCGCCCCTTCTGAGGCCGCTCGCGGCGAAACATGGGGCCGATGGTGTAGAACTTGCGCACCGGGTCCTGGGCATACAGCCGGTGCTGGATGTAGGCGCGCACCACCGAGGCGGTCGCCTCCGGACGCAGGGTCAGCAGCTCTCCCTTGCGGTCGGGAAAGGTGTACATCTCTTTTTCGACGATGTCGGTGTCTTCGCCGATGGAGCGGGCGAACAGCTCGGTCTTCTCCATGATGGGAATGCGGATCTCGGAGAAGCCGAATTCTTCAAAAAGGGTGGCAGCCGTTTTTTCGATGTGCTGCCAGAGTTCCACCTCGCCGGGCAGAACGTCCTTGAAACCTCTGATGAGCTGAATCATGTCAACGTTCTTTGCTGGGGGGTTACACCGCTCGCCGCGGGACCGGGCGGCCGCGGTTTCCTGCCGGCGCAGCGGCCCTCGACTCCGCCTGCCGCTGCCAGC
>JBAPYE010000570.1:0-2680 GCA_049284575.1 Desulfobacterales bacterium | reverse complement strand
TCTCCGGCCAAGACGCGCAAAATACGGGGTAAAGGTCGAAATCCCAGGGGGTTGGCCATCTGTTGCAATTGGCCACAGGCGCTGTCGCCATCCGCTGCAACCACCGGGACCCACGCGGCACAATGCGCGCCGGCGGCCGAATGAGATGCGGTGGCCGATTTTTACGTCAAAATTGGGGCGTGCCCCAGCACAGGTGGGCTCACATGGGCAGATGCTGGGACCTTGGCGTATCTACAGGTCGTAAAGGGTTTCATCCCGCCGCGGCGCCGCCCGGCGACCGGCGCTGCCGGCGCCTTTTTTTTCGGGCAGTTGGAAGGGGTCCTCGGTTTCCAGCAGATCGCCCATCTCGGCTTCGATAGCATCCGGGTCCTCGCCGCGCTCCATGCGCCGCAGGGCCTCCTGCATGCCCGCCCCCAGCTCCAGACCGGTGGCATCCGAGAGTTTGCGCATCATGGCGGCCGCCTGCCGGGGGTCGTCTTCGTTGATCTTATCGGCCTCGCCGGCCAGCATCTGCATGGCCTTTTCCATGCGGCTCTCATCGAAGGGCGGATCGTCGGCATCGCCGTCTTCCCTCGCCCGGCCGGTGACGGCGAAGACCGACACCTGACGGCTCAGGGGTACATCGCCGCAGTTCGGGCAGTTCGGCACCTTGGTGGTGTTGATCCTTCGCGAAAAAAAATTGTAGATGGTGTTGCAGCGGCTGCAGTAAAATTCGTAGATCGGCATGCCAGGTCCTCTGCGAAAGCAGGTTAAACGGTTTGCGGAACCCGATGCAGCGGCTCCCGCATCCACCCCTCGCCGGGCGGCTTTTGACCGGACGCGGGGTGGTTTTTTTTTATGTGGACCGCAGGCGTTTGTCAAGCGCCTGGGTCAGGCCGTCAGCCGGCGGAATTCCGGTGTGTCTTTGAGAATCGCGAGGTCCTCGTCGCGCCGGGCGATCAGCCGGCAGGCGGGGTCGATGACTATCGCCCGCTCCAGGTGCAGAAGGGCTTGGCGGACTTCGCCTTTGAGCGCGAACAGACACGCCAGATTGTAACAGGCAGCCGGGTTGGCGGCATCCAGCACCAGGGCCTGCCGGCCGGCGGCAAGCCCTTCGTCATAGCGTCCCAGGCGGCAGGCGATGCCGCTTTTAAGGGCCCAGCCCGGGGCGTAACCCGGGTCGCAGGCGATGCCGGCCTCCACTGCGGCCAGGGCCTCCCGGAAGCGCTGCGCGGCCTCCAGCGCCTGCGCCTGGCAAGTCCGGGCCGCGGCGCTGCGGGGGTCCAGGCCGACCGCCTTCTGGGCGGCCAGGAGGGCCTCGGAAAGCCGTCCCAAACGGATCAGCAGCATGCCTTTGTGGATCCAGAGGGCGGCGGCCGCGGGGTTCAGCGAAATCGCCTTTTCGAGGCTCTGCAGGGCCGGGGCGTAGTTCCCCTGGAAAAAGAGATGGGCCGCCCGGCCGACGTAATCCTCCATCCGCAGCTCGATTCCGTAGAGCTCGAGAACCTCCAGGTTCTCGCTGAGCTCCGCCACGTCATTTTTGAGCGCCTCGGAGGGGTGGCCGACCAGCGAGATCCCCCGCACGGTTTCCCGCAGGGCGTTCAGATAGGATTCAGGATAGGGCTTCATCCCATTCGGGCCTGTTTGACCCCGGAGGGCAAAAACCGTTGGCAACTCACCGGTTTTTCCATTCGGGGCTCCGTTTTTCGAGATAGGCGCGGATTCCCTCCTGGGCATCCTCGGCGCACAGGTTCAGGGCGATGGTGTGCTTGGCGTAATTCAAGGCCGCATCGTCGGTCTGATCGACCTGTTCGTAAAACCCCTGTTTGCCGATGGCCAGCACCAGCCGGCTGGCGCCGGTGATCTGGCGCGCCAAGGCGAGGGTTTCGGCTTCCAGGGCCTCTCGGGGTACCACCCGGTTGACCAGGCCCAGGGCCTTGGCTTCGGCAGCCGGGAAATCCCGCCCGGTCAGAAGCATTTCCAGGGCGGCCTTGCGGCCGATGGCACGCGCGACGGCCACCATGGGGGTGGTGCAGAAAAGCCCGATCTTGACCCCCGGGGTTGAAAAGCGGGCATCCTCGGAGGCTACCACCAGGTCGCACCAGGCTGCCAGCTGGCAGCCGGCGGCCGTGGCAACCCCCTGGACCTGGGCGATCACGGGCTGGGGAATCGTGTGCAGGCGCTGCATCATCTCGCTGCAGCGGTCGAAAATGGCCTTGTAGACCTTGACCCCCTCGCCCACCATTTCCTTTAAATTGTGGCCCGCGCAGAAATTGTCGCCGGCGGCCCGGATGACCAGCACCTTGAGGTTCTCGTCAACGGCCACACGCTCCAGGGCGTCCGCGATCTCGGCAATCATCCGCCGGGAAAGGGCGTTGACCCGGGCGGGCTGGTTGAGGGTCAGGATCCCCACGGCCCCCTCGCTGGTGTAAAGAATCTCCTCGTAGTTCATGGGCTTGCTCCTTTCTTCCTGGGCCGACAGCGCCGACAAGCCTGCAGCCGGTTGACGCAACTGGCTTTGGTTCGCATTTTAAGTTGACTTTAGGGTTTCACAAAAGGAGGTCCTCATGGAAATGTACATCGGCACGAAGTGGGTCACGGCCGCCGAGACGATTGCGGTCAAAAATCCTTTTGACGACAGCCTGGTCGACACGGTCCCCAGCGCCGGCCCGGCCGAGGTGGAGGCCGCCCTGGCCGGCGC
>JBAPYE010000569.1:0-9740 GCA_049284575.1 Desulfobacterales bacterium | reverse complement strand
CTGCTGGGGGGTGAGGATCCGGTTGAGGCATTTCAGCAGAGTGGATTTGCCGGCGCCGTTGACCCCCAAGATTCCCAGGATGCGCCCGGCCTGCAGTTCAATGCCCACATCGGCCAGCACCGCCCGGCCGTTGTAGGCAAAGCGGATGTCCGCCGCCGCCAGCATCAGCGCCGCCTCCGCACCAGCAGAAAGAGAAACATCGGTGCCCCCATAAACGAGGTCACCACCCCCACCGGCAGGGCCCCGGAGCCGATCAGCACCCGCCCGACAGTATCGGCCAGCAGCAGCAGCAGAGCCCCCAGGATCGCGGAGAAGGGGATCAAGAGACTGTTTTCCTCGCCCACCAAGCGCCGGGCCAGGTGGGGCGCGATCAGCCCGACAAAGGCGATCACGCCGTGAAAGGCGGTCACCATGGCGGCGACCAGCGACGCCGCCAGCATGCCCTGCAGGCGCACCCGGGACACGTTGGTGCCCAAGCCCTTGGCGGCCTCCTCGCCGGCGGTCAGGGCGTTGAGGTCCCAGCGCCGAATCAGCAGATAGACCATCGTCATCAGGCTGACGGCGGCCACCAGCGCGATCTCGCCCCAGTTGGAGCGCGCCACGTCGCCGAAGGTCCAGAAGACCACCACCGCAAGTTCCGTCTCGGTGGCCAGGTACTGTACCAGGATCGTGGCCGAGGCGAAGAGCGAAGAGAGCGCCACCCCCGCGAGGATGATCGCTTCGGGTGAAAGCTGGCGGATGCGCGCCAGCGTCAGAATGATCACGGTGGCGCCCATGGCGCCGGCAAAGGCGCAGGCGGTGACGGAAAAGACGCCGGCGCCGAAAACGACGATCGCCAGGGCGGCGCCGAAAGCCGCTCCCTGGCTGATGCCGAGGGTCGACGGCGAGCCCAGCGGGTTTTTGAGCAGGGTTTGAATGCCCAGCCCGGCCAGCGACAGCCCCCAGCCGGAGACGACGGCGGCCAGGATCCGGGGCAGGCGGATCTTCCAGACGACGACATCGGCGTGCTCCGGGGCGCTTCCCACGAGCGCCTGCAGAACCTTGAGCGGCGACAGGTCGTAGGCGCCCTGACCGACCGCAAAAACCCCCACAGCAAGCGTCAGCCCGGCCAGGCCCGCCAGCCAGAGGGCTTTTTGGCGCAACTGCCGGCGGTAGGCGGCAGCAACGCCCACACCGGGCACGGTGGTCCGACTGTTCTTCATCTCTGAAAACCCCTGGGACACGGGCAAGGCCCTGCGCGGCCGCTTCGCCTCAAAGGGCGCGGCGCAGTAATGGCGCCCAGCGCGGCCGCCATCAGTCTCTGCTGACTGCAAGTGCCGGTCAACCCAGCGTCATTCCTCGAACAGGATCTTGTGGTTGACCAGGTTCATACGCTTGATGCGCCCCCGGACGATCTTCTGGTCGCCGAAGATGCCCACCAGCCGGAAGACGCCGTCCTCCTCGGGCTCCACCAGGTCCACGGCCTGCATCAACAGTTCTTCCTTGCCGTCCTTGACGAAATAGGCATTGGCTTCACACATGGTTCAGTACCTCCTTGATTTTTCCATCCACCGCGCGCTGCACCAGGTGCGGCAGGGGCTCCCAGACAACCCCGACGATCTCGATCTGCTCCTGCGAAAAGGGCAGCAGCACCTTCAGCGCCGGGCTGGAGGTGACCGCCGCCGCCATGGCCGGTGTGACCTCGCCCAGCATGGCGTTGGCCCATGTCACGCTGATCGGCCCGACGATACAGTCCGCATCGGCCACGCTGCGGCAGATGGCGTTTTCACCCGAGGCCCCCTTGTTGGCGCCGGACTTGAGCATCTGGGCGGTGGCAATGGCGTTGGTGCCCAGGGCGATCAGCTCGACGCTCTCACCAAAGGCTTCTTTGATATATTTGATCAGGGTGGAGCCGATGCCGCCCCCCTGACCGTCCAGCACGCAGATTCGTTTACGCAAATTGTTCATCCTTGGTTTTGGTCGCCTGCTTGGAAAAAGGGTTGCGCCTACATCAACTCGAAAACGATGCTCACCTCCAAGGGAATCGGCCCGCTGAAGAGCGCGGCAGGTCCGGGTAGCGTTTGTTGTTTTCGACCCGCATGCGCACCATTTCAAGATAATCCTGGGTCGAGACGAAGGCGCCGCTTGGCGCAGCGGCTACCGGCGGCACGGCATGCGGTCAGAAAAGCGGGATCCCGCCGCCCACAAAAAAGGCCACCCCGGAGAGCAGCGCTGCGGCCCGCCGCAGATGCTCATCAAACCCCCTTCACCAAATAAAAAAGCCATGAATCCCGGGCTGCTGCCAGCCGCGGCCTTCATGGCCTGAAAGTTGAAATAAGGTGATATCGAAATCGGTTGCGGGCACCTTCATGGCACCATGTCAGGTGACTTTTTATGCCAGAAAGAAGGCGGATGTCAACAAAAAAGGTCCGGCGCAGAGAATCTCGGTGACCCGAGCGCTGTCTTCACCCAGCGGGGTGCGCGGGAGGGGTGACGGTCTTGCCGCGCGAAAGCCCAATTTCCGGGACGAGTGTCATTGACAACCGGAAGCCAGCCGCTTAGAGTTTTAACAATGGGTTCATCGAAGAACCTCAGTACCCCTAACGGATTAGGACCAGAAAAGGAGACGCCACCATGGAAGGAAAACACGAGCACAAACATTTGCACGGCCATGAACACTGCCACACCCACAACCACGAACACGCCCACGATGGGCAGACTCACAGCCATGAACACACCCATTGCCACGAACACGAGCATCTGCACGAGCACCTGCACGAACATGTCCACAGCAGCGCGCCGCATGTTCACGATCACGACCATATCGGCGACCATGGCGAACACCACCATGACCATCCCGGGCACGATGCTCAAAAACATGACCACACCCACTGATCGGGCGTCGGGGGGATGCTCCAGGCCTTGCGGGGTGCGGGGCTGATGTGGGTCAGCGATTTCTGTCCTGACGGCGCAAGCGGTTGAATTTCCCAGCAGCCGGCACGCAGCGGCTGCAGTTTTTGGATACCAAAGAGCCGTTACCGCCCATAGCGGTTGAGGCCCAAAACAAGAGGCGATGGGCCGCTCCAAAACCGCACCCGGCCAAGCCGCCTGGCCACCTAAAAACCATCGAAAGCCACGAAGGCGCCTGTTTTCCAAGCATTTATGCCTGGAGACAGGGGCTTTTGGTGGCTTTTTGTTTGAGGCGGATGCCATCAGCGCCGAGACTTCGCCGTCCTTTCCCCCTTTTTCTTTCCGCCCCCGCGTCCCCGGTTGCTGTAACGGCCGAATTACCGGGCCAATGACCCGTGTGAATGGCTGTGGCCACAAGTCACGGAGTGACCCCGTCTCGCCCTCTCCTGCCTCGCAAAAAAAAATTCTTGACAAATCATACAAAAATAGTAGGAAAAAATCCGACCGGTAAAGGAGGGTAAGGTGGCTCCCTGAAACCAACCCCCTGCCCGGACCATCATCGGCCACCCCGGAGGGAGACCCGAAATGGATTCAGGTTGCGGGATGTTCGACCCAAGAGCCGCGATGCCGCCCCCCTGAAGGTTTCCCCCGATAAACGTCGCCGCTGTTTTTCAAACCCTCTGAGGAATCAGATCATGCGCAGATGGGCCGTTCGCCGATCATGGATTTTAGGGGGGCTTGGCGCCTGCCTCGTCCTTTTGCTTTTTTGCCTTGCCCTCGGGGGGGACCGAAAGCCCGCTGATGCAGGCCGACCGGATTGGCTGACCCTATCCATCTCCACGGAATTGACCGCCGATGAGATGCCGGCCGTTGCGTTTGCCCACGATCTGCACACCGAGGCGCTGACGGGGCAGGATTGCACGGTCTGCCATCTAAAAGATGGGGAAAGCATCCGATTTACGTTCAAGCAGGCGGCGGGCAAAGACTATGCGGCGGACATGACGGTTTTCCATGACAACTGTATCGGCTGTCACGTCGAGACGGCCCAAAAAGGGGCGCCCGCCGGCCCCAAGACCGGCGAATGCCGATTGTGTCACAGGTCGACCGCCCCGGATGATTCGGCCTGGACGGCAATCAAATTCGACCGATCCCTTCATTACCGCCATCAATCGAGCGCGCGCATCGCCGCGACATCGGCCAAGGACGAGGCCAATTGCAGCGCCTGCCACCACGAATACAACGCCGATACCAAAACCCTGTTCTATCAAAAGGGCGCCGAGGGGTCCTGCCGGTATTGCCACGCTGCGGACGACGTCCCGAACGAAAATGCAAGCGGTGACACCCGGTCCATGCGCCGGGCCTCGCACGACGGATGTGTCGCCTGTCACCTGGCCGACAGGGCGCAACACAAAGACATGGAAAATGCCAAGTTCGGCCCGATCACCTGCGCCGGGTGCCACGACAAAGGCTTGCAGGCACAGGTGGCAAGGGTCGAAGCAATCCCCCGCCTCAAACGCAATCAGCCCGACGCCGTTCTGCTGGCAACGCGGTTTACCAACCAACTGGCCGCGTCCCCTGACGCCAAACCCGCCGTCGCGGCGGTGGCCTTTGATCACAAACACCATGAGGACACGGTTGAAAGCTGTCGCACCTGCCACCACGCATCCTTGCAGAAATGCGGCGACTGTCACACACCCGACGGCGCCAAGGAAGGCGATTTCATCCGCCTGGAGCAGGCCATGCATGCGGTTGCCGCCGATCAAAGCTGTATCGGATGTCATCGTTCGGCCAAGACAGCGGCTTCATGTGCGGGCTGCCATGCGATGCTGCCACCGCAGGATTTCGCCGCACGGGACTGCAAGACCTGCCACGGAATCTCGGAGGCCGATCAGACGCCCCACGTCATCAAGGATCCTGATGCCCGCGTCGCCATGGCGTCGGCTGCCGTGAGCCGTCGAGGGCCGGGGGTTGCGATGCCACCGGATGTCGATATCCCGGAAATCGTCACCATCGCTGCGCTCAGCGACAAGTACGAACCGGTGCGCATGCCCCACCGAAAAATCGTCAAGGCATTGGCCGAACGAGTCGGCGACAATGCGCTGGCCAAGGCATTTCATAATGAACCCGAAACATTATGCCGGGGATGCCACCACAATGCGGCCGTTCTGCCCAAGCCACCGGCATGCGCCAGCTGCCACGGCCCGATGACCCCGGCGTCGATGGGCGCGCGGCCGTCCCTCATAGGAGCTTATCACGTCCAGTGCATTTCGTGCCATGAGCGCATGGGGATTGAAAAGCCGGCGGCAACGGCCTGTATCGCGTGCCACCCGCTGCGCGAATCGAAACAAAACGTAAACTGACACAGGCCAACCGAGGAGAAGCCATGGGGATCACCCGTCGTCGATTTTTAACCTGGATGGGCGCCGCGGCCGGCAGCCAGGTTGCGGTCGTGGACCGGTCGCGCGCCGCGGGCAATCGGCAATTTCCCGGGCATCCGGAAAGCTTCGGCGTTTTGCATGATGTGACCCGCTGCATCGGGTGCCGCCGGTGCGAAGCGGCCTGCCAAGAGGTCAATGAACTCCCGCAGCCGGAGCGCCCATTTGACGATCTTTCCGTGTTGGAGGAGCAGCGCCGCACGGCGGCCGGCACCTACACCGTGGTCAACCGTTTCGAGGGCGCCACGGGGCCGGTGTTCGTCAAAGCCCAGTGCAACCACTGTCTGGAGCCGGCCTGCGCCTCCGCCTGTTTCGTAAAGGCCTTCCAAAAGGAAAAAAGCGGCGCGGTATCCTATAACGCCGATGTGTGCGTGGGGTGCCGCTACTGCATGATCGCCTGCCCGTTCAATATCCCGACATACCAGTACGACAACGCCTTTTCACCCAGTGTGCAAAAATGCACGCTCTGCCAGCCCCGCATCGAAAACGGCCTGCTGCCCGGGTGCGTCCTGTCGTGCCCCAAGGAGGCCCTGACCTTCGGCCTGCGCAAGCAGCTGCTGCACATCGCCCGTAACCGCATCGTCAGAAACCCGGCGCGGTATGTCGATCACATTTATGGCGAGCACGAAATGGGGGGGACGAGTTGGCTGTACATATCCGGGACCGCCTTCAAGGAGACCGGGATGCGGGAGGACTTGGGTACGACGGCCGCCGGAGAGCTGACCGCCGGGCCGCTGGGGGCTGTTCCGATCGTCGTGGGCTTGTGGCCGGTTCTGTTGACCGGCATCTGGGCCATCGGAAAGCGAAAGGAGCAGATCGCCGATAGCGAGCGCCGCCGGGCCGTGACCGAGGCCGAGCAAAAAGCCCGTCAGGCCGCCGAGGCGCAGCTGGCTCAGCTCAAACAGCAGATGAACAAGGAAAAGGAAACGGCCGTAAAGCAGGCCGTCCAGAACGCCCTGGAGCAAGCGGCCAGCGCGGCGCCAGCCGAAGCGGCGCCCGGCAGCGAAGAAAATGCGGCCAAGGAGGAAACGTAATGTCTCAACAGACATCCGCCCACGGTAAAAGGCTCCTGTCCCCGTTCAACGTTGTGACCGGTTGCATTTTGCTTGTCGGACTGGTCCTGACGGCCATGCGGTTTCTGGGCGGCCTGGGGACCGTGACCAATTTGGACGACAACAACCCCTGGGGCGTCTGGATCGGTTTTGACCTGCTGTGCGGCGTGGCCCTGGCCGCCGGCGGGTATGTGACATCGGCCGCCTGCTACATCTTCGGCCTCAAGCGCTATCACTCGGCCGTGCGGCCGGCGATCCTGACGGCCTTTCTGGGGTATGCCCTGGTGGTCTTTGCCTTGCACTACGATGTGGGCCGTCCCTGGCGATTGCCGTATCCGATCTTCGTCAGCCAGGGAACCACCAGCTTGCTGTTTGAAGTCGGTCTGTGCGTCTTCTTGTACCTGACCGTGCTGTTTATCGAGTACACCCCCGCCGCCCTGGAATGGCTCGGCTGGCGGCGGGCGCGCAACATCGTCGTTCGCATGACCCTGGTGCTCACCATTTTCGGGGTGGTGCTCTCCACCCTGCACCAATCCTCTCTGGGTGCGCTGTTTCTGATCGCGCCTTCCAAGCTGCACCCCTTGTGGTATTCGGGGTATCTGCCGGTCTACTTTTTCGTTTCGAGCCTCTTTGCCGGCATGTCCATGGTGATTTTCGAAGGCACCCTGGCCCACCGCTATCTGCATGACAAGATGGACCGGACCCATCTGAAGGAGAGCGAGGGGGTCGTCTTGGGATTCGGCAAGGCGGCGGCATTTGTCCTGGCCGGCTATTTCTTCATCAAGATCATCGGCATCGCCGTGGATGACAACTGGCATCACCTGGCCACCGGGTGGGGGGCCTGGTTTTTGGTGGAACTGATCGGCTTTGTGGCCCTGCCGGCCTTTGCCTATGCCCTGGGCGTCCGGGAACGCAACCAGCGGTTGATCCGTGTGACCGCCGTCTGGACGGTGATCGGCGTGATGCTCAACCGCCTGAACATCAGTCTGGTGGCCTTCAACTATCATCTGCCGTCCTCCCAGCGCTATGTCCCGAGTTGGATGGAGATCGCCACCAGCATCTTCATCGTCACGCTGGGCATCGTGATCTATCGGTTCATCACGACCCGAATGCCCATCTTGTACGAACATCCGGAGTACCGCACCGAACACTGAACCCCGAAGGGAGGCGTAATCTCGCCATGGCACCCGTATTTCACACGCTTCAGGAGTTCATGCTCCACACCAAAAACATCGTCTACCTGCTCATGGCGGCCGGGCTGATCGGGCTGCCTTTGTTCTGGTGGTTTTTAACCGAACGCGACGAAGATCAGCGGACTTACTGACACCACACGGGTCAACCCGTTGGATGCCGCAGTCGCTACCGTGGAGGTCATGCATGCACGAATTTCTTGCCGGTCCCATGTTGATCCTGTCCCTGTGCGTTTTTTTCGTCGGGCTGCTGGTCCGCGCGATCTGGTATGTTCGGGGCCTTCACTGGCAGATGGACCGGGTGGCCTATGGCATGTACCCGGGACCCGGCATGAAGGGCGCAGCGCGCTCCATCGGGTTTTGGCTGCTGCCCTTCGGCACGTACGGTTGGCGGGCCCAGCCGTTCATGACGGTGGCCTTTTTTCTCCTGCACCTGGGGGCCGTGCTGATCCCGCTGTTTTTGCTGGGGCACACCCTGGTGCTCAAGGCCGCAACGGGCATCGCGCTGCCGGCCATGCCCGCCCGCATCGCCGATTTTCTGTCCTGGGCGGCCGTGATCGGTATCGCCATGCTCGCCCTGCGGCGCATCGCCCTGCCGGAAGTCCGGATCCTGACATCGGCCTATGATTACTTCATCCTGCTGGTGACGGCCGCGCCCTTCATCACCGGCCTTGTGGCCCGGTATCACGCGGGGGACTATGCCTTTTGGCTTTCCCTGCACATGTTCTTTGGTGAGGCCCTGCTGATCCTGGCGCCGTTTACCAAGCTTTCCCACATCACCCTGTTTTTCATGTCCCGCGCCCAACTCGGCATGGACTACGGCATCAAGCGCGGCGGGATAAACGGCAAGGGAATGGCCTGGTAACGGACCCCCGGCAGGCGACGGCAAGCAAAGGAGAGATCACCCATGCCCGAAGGCACGTTTTGCAACCGAACCCCCATCCAGACCGACGAGGCGTTGAAGCGTCTGCTCGAGGATACGGGAGGCAAGGCCTACTACCAGGAGATGAAAGCCCTGGAGGTGGATCGGGGCCTGTTGTGGGGCACCATCCAAAAGACGCTCAAAAGCCGGCTGCGCACCTGGCTCGAGATCTGCGCCCACTGCGGGATGTGCGCCGACAGCTGCTTTTTGTACCGCATCAGCAAGCGGGACCCTCGGCAGGTGCCGGCCTACAAGATCCAATCCACGCTGGGGGAGATCGTGCGCCGCAAGGGCAACGTGGACAACGCGTTCATGCACATGGCCATGGAAACGGCCTGGGCCAAGTGCACCTGCTGCAACCGCTGCGGTCTGTACTGCCCCCACGGCATCGACATGGGGGTGATGTTCGGCTACCTGCGCGGGCTGCTGTATCAGCAAGGGTTCGTCCCCTGGGAACTGAAGATCGGCGCCGGCATGCACCGGGTCTACCGCGCCCAGATGGACGTCACGGACAAGGATTTCGTGGAGACCTTCGAGTGGATGGTGGAAGAGTACGAAGAGGATTATCCGGGATTGACCGTGCCCGTGGACAAGCAGGGAGCCGATATTCTTTACACGGTCAATGCCCGGGAGGTGAAACACTACCCGGAGGATTTGGCCGAGGCCGCCATTTTGTTTCACCTGGCCGGCGAGGATTGGACCGTTCCCAGTTCGGGCTGGGAGCAAACCAGCCTGGCCATGTTCGCCGGCGACTGGGAGGCCTGCAAGCTTCAGGTGCAAAGCGTTTACGACGCCATGGAGCGGCTCAAGCCCAAACGGATGGTGGGCACCGAGTGCGGCCACGCCCACAGGGCCACGGTGGTGGAAGGCCCTTACTGGGCCGGTCGCCGGGACGGACGCCCGCCGGTGCGCTCGATCCATTACGTGGAATGGCTGGCCGAGGCCCTGCGCACCGGCAAGCTCCGGATCGACCCCGAAAAACGCATCCGGGTGCCCGTGACGATTCAGGATTCGTGCAATTACATCCGCAACCACGGTTTAAAGGAAATCACGCGGGAAATCATCAGCCATATCGTGGCGCCGGGTTACTTTCGGGAGATGTCCCCCAACCGGGAACACAACTACTGCTGCGGCGGCGGCGGCGGGTTCAACGGGATCGGCTTGTATCGCCCCCAGCGCAACCAGGCGCTGATCACCAAGCGTGACCAACTGCTGGCCACCGGCGCCGAGATGGTGATCGCCCCCTGTCACA
>JBAPYE010000568.1:0-7071 GCA_049284575.1 Desulfobacterales bacterium | reverse complement strand
GCGCTGCCCCGCAGGGAATGGGCGTGCTGGCGTAGGGCCGGCCGGTCTTGCGCCTTGATGGCGGCTGCGATGCGGTTGGGCGCTTCAGCGCTGTCGCGGGCAAAGCGCTGCAGGATGCCGCGGAAAGTTTCGGCATCCAGCCCCAGTGCGCTGCGGGCGGCGCCGATCTGCAGACCGGGCAAGCGCTCCGGCAGGGCGGCGGCTTCCTGTTGCTTTAGGGGGCGGAGCCCTGCAAGCCGTCTGGAAGGGCCGCTGCGGCCTTTCAGAAGCTTTCCCAGGACCGTGTACAGGGCCTCGCGGCTGATCGGCTTGGCGATATAGGCGTTCATTCCGGCCGCAAGGCAGCGCTCCTGGTCGCTTTTGAGGGCATGGGCGGTCATGGCTACGATGGGCAATGCGGTATGGCGCGGGTCCTGCCGGATTTGGGAGGTGGCCTCGAGACCGTCCATGACCGGCATCTGAACGTCCATCAGGACGGCGTCAAAGCTCCCGCGACTCACGGCGGCAACCGCCTGGCGGCCGTCCGGGGCGATTTCCACGACGGCGCCGGCCTCTTCCAGGACTGCGCGCGCGATTTCCTGGCTGGTGGGAGTGTCTTCGGCCACCAGGATGCGGGCACCGTTTAGGAGGCTTTCGTCCACCGCCAACGGGCTCACGGCCGCGGGGCGCTCGCCGCTGCGGGGTTCCCCGCAAAGCGTCAGGAGCGCGTTGAGCAGCAGGGTGGGGTAGACCGGCTTGGCGACAAAGCCGTTGATGCCCGTGGCCATGGCGGCGGCGCGGTCGTTGAGGCGGCTATAGGCCGCCAGCAACAATAGCGGCAGCGGGGGGGGGATTTCGGCGCGGATCCGGCGGGCGGTGGTGAGACCGTCCATTTCGGGCATTTTCTGATCTATTACGACGAGTTCAAAGGGCTCTCCTGACACGGCCGCCGCCTGGAGCTGGTCGACGGCATCCGACCCGCAAACGGCGGTGCCCACTCGCAGGCCCCAGGCGCTGGCCGTGGTTTTCAGCGCCGCCAGGGCCGACGGGCAGTCATCCACCAGCAGCAGGCGCATCCCGGCAAGCGCCCGCGATTCCTCACCGGCGGCCGCGCTAGAGCGCCGTTTGAAACGGGCCGTGAAGCGGAAGGTGCTGCCCACCCCCGGCGTGCTCTCGACCCCGATGGTGCCCCCCATTATTTTCACCAGCTGTTGGCAGATGGAAAGTCCCAGGCCGGTGCCGCCGTATTTGCGGGTAATCGAGGCGTCTGCCTGGGTAAAGGGATTGAACAAGGTGCGGAGGTATTCGGGGTCGATCCCCACCCCGCTGTCCCGGACATGGAACTGCAGCATGTCGGCTTCGCTTTCGGACGGCGCCACGCCCAGTTCGATCACCCCGCCCTTGTCGGTGAACTTGATGGCGTTGTCGAGAAGGTTCTTGATAACCTGCTGCAGGCGCAAGGCGTCGCCGACCAGTTCGGTGGGGGTCTCGGGGTGGATGGCCACGACCAGCTCCAGGTCTTTTTCGGCCATCTTGTCGAGAAACATGCTGGTCACGCCGTCTAACGCGCTCTCAAGGTTGAACGGGCCGGCCTCCAGATCCAGCTTGCCGGCCTCGATCTTGGAGAAGTCTAGTATATCGTTGATGATGCTCAGCAGCGAAATCGCCGAGTTGTGGATGATCTTCAGAAAATGGGCGGTCTTGGGGGAAAGCGCGTCGTTCAGGGCCAGCTCGGCCGCGGCAATAACGCCGTTCATGGGGGTGCGGATCTCGTGGCTCATGTTGGCCAGGAACTCGCTTTTGGCCCGGGTGGCGGCCTCGGCGGCTTCCTTGGCCGTCAGAAGTTCGCGGTTGGCGGCCTGCAACTCGGCGGTGCGGTCGGCCACCCGTTGTTCCATGTCCCGATAGGCCTCCTGCAGGGCGGCCTCGGAGCGCTTGCGCTTGGAAATGTCCTGGAGAAACCCCTCGATCAATAGCAGGCCGCCCTCTGCGCCGCGCACCGCCCGGGCCCGGATGGCGGTCCAGACCGGGCTGCCGTCCCGACGCATGAGCTGGCACTCGAAGTCCGTGACCACACCCTCGGTGGCCAGGCGCCGCATCAGGGTTTGGTGATCCTCCGGGCGGACATAGGTGTTTTTGCCGATGGTCTCCAAGGTTGCCATCAGCTCGGCGGGTGAGCCGTAGCCGAGGATCGTCGCCATGGCAGGGCTGGCGCTGATCATTTGGCCCTCGGGGGTTACCTGGAAAATGCCTTCGGGGGCGTTTTCAAATATGCTGCGGTATTTGGCTTCGCTTTCCGCGAGGGCCGCCTCGGTTTTTTCCTGCTCGAGGATGCGTAGCTCGAGCGCCTTGCTGTACTCCTGCAGCTCGGCGGCGTGGCTGGTCAGCAGGGCTTCCTTTTCGCGGTAATAATCGAGCTTGGCATAGAGCTCCTCGGGAGAGATGCGCAGACTGGCGAGAACTTCCGTATACACCTCGCTGAGTTCCAGGGACTCCTGGGGCGTGAAAACCGCCGAGCTGGTGAGGGCTTTGTGGGCGGCGGGGGCGCCGATGGCGCCGGCCAGGGATTTTTCGACCTCGCTGTGGAGTCTGATCAGCTCGACGATGGTGATGCGCGTCTTGCCGTCCAGGTGGCAAAGCGCCATGCAGCGGGCGAGGATCGCCTGCGCCTCGTTTTCACTCATGTAGCGCTGCAGGACCTTGCCGATTTCCAGGCGTTTGGCCGCCAGGTCGATGCTGGACGTGCGGCGGTCTTTTTCGGAGGGCAGGCCCGCCTCCCGGCCCTCCCCGCTAAAGGCTAGCGCCAGCCGTTTTTCGGTGGGGCTCTGCTCCTGCCAGATCGACACCAGCACGAAGGCCCCGAGGTTGAAAAAAAAGGACCAGAAAAGCGTGTGGGAGAGCGCCGGCAGCCCCCGCAGGCCGAAGAGACTCTCGGGGTTGAGGGCCGCAAGCCCCCAGGGCCCGTTTTCCAGGATGCCGGGTGAAAACCAGCCGACCCGGATCAGGGCCGGCAGCAGCAAGGTGTAAAGCCAGGTCGCAAACCCCGCCGCCAGCCCCGCCAGGGCGCCCCATTTGTTGGCCTGACGCCAGAACATGCCGCCCACGATGGCCGGGGCGAACTGGAAGACCGCCGCAAAGGAGATCATCCCGATATTGGCCAGCATGAAGGTCTGGCCGATCAAGAGCTCGAAGCCGTGGCTGAGGATCAGCACCAGCGCCACCGCCGCCCACTTGCAGCGCAACAGGTGGCGCCGCAGAAACCCCAGCCAGGGCACCCAGCGCACCAGCGGCAGCAGCAGATGGTTGGTAAGCATGGTGGACAGGGTGACCGAGCTGATCATGATCATGCCCGTGGCGGCCGAAAAACCGCCGATAAAGACCAGCATCACCAGCCAGGGCTTGCCGTGATCGCGCGGCAGATCCAAAACGAAGGTGTCGGCCGCGATGGCCGGCAGACCCTGCAGCAGGCCGGCGGCGGCAATCGGCAGCACAAAAAGGTTGATTAGGAGCATGTAGACCGGAAAGATCCACATCGCCGAGGAAATAAAGTCCGGGTTGGGGTTTTCCACCACCGCCACGTGGAATTGGCGGGGCAGAAACAGGCTGGCTGACATGGCCAGGACCAGATAGGTGGTCCACAGCAGATAGGGCGAGGCGGCGCTGCCGCCGAGGGCAAACAGACGATGATGGGGGCTTTGCGCCAGTCGCTGGAAAAGGTCCCCAAAGCCGTCGTAGAGAAAATAGGTCACGAAAACACCCGCTACCAGGAGGCTCGCCAGCTTGACGACGCATTCCACCGCCAGGGCCATTACCATGCCGTCGTGGCGCTCGGTGGGGTCCAGACGTCGCACCCCGAAGATGATGGTGAAGACAATCATCAGCGCCACCACGATGGGGCCCACGTGGCCGCCGATCCAGGCCGAAAACCCCTGGCCCGGGGTGGTGATCAGGGCAAAGGTGCTGATGATCGCTTTGAGCTGCAGTGAAACGTAGGGGATGATCGCAAAAAGGGCCAGCACGGTGGCCAGCGCGGCAAGGGTTTCGGATTTGTCGTAGCGGGCCGAAATGAAGTCGGCGATGCTGGTGATGTGGTGATGGGATTTGATCATCGCCATCCGCCGCAGCACCTGCCACCACAGGATGATGCCCAGGGTCGGCCCCAGATAAACCGAGAGGAAAAGCAGCCCCGAGGAGGCCGCGATGCCGACGCTGCCGTAGTAGGTCCAGGCGGTGCAGTAAACCGCCAGGGAGAGGGCGTAGACCCAGGGGTTGTTGGCGGGGCTTTTGCCGGCGGTGGCGCAGCGCTCGGCCCACAGGGCGACCAGGAAAAGGGCTCCGGCGTAAAGCAGGAATACGAGCATGGCGACCAGGGGATCGAACATGGCTATTCCCTCGGCGGCGCTGGGGGGTCGTGGTCGGTCGATGTCGGCCGGCAGTGGCGTGCGATCACGGCCAGCACCACCACCAACACCGACCATGTCAGGTAAAGGTACAGAAAACCGATCGGCGGGCGGGTCTTCTCGATCAGGGTCAGCAGGGGCCAGCTGAAAAGCAGGGAAAAAAGGCAGAAAAGAAAAATGTGGAACTCGGTTTTGCGCAGCAGGTCCTTGAGGCGAGCCATAAAACCTCCTCCCGGCGGGGCGGGCCGCCGCCGACACCAGAAGCGCGGGGCGGCGGCAAATTCCGGCATCTACTTAAAAAGAATATGAAAAATGGCTCTGCCTGTCAAGGACAACCGCCCGGCGGTCTATGTGGCAATCAGGCGTCGCAGATCGGCGATGGTGGCCGCGTAGTCCGGACTGCCAAAGATAGCCGAGCCGGCGACGAACACGTCGGCGCCGGCGGCGGCCACCGCGGCAATGGTGCCGGCGTTGACGCCGCCGTCCACCTGGATCAGGGTTGAAAGCCCGCGTGCCTGGATCATCGTCCGCAGCCGGGCGATTTTTTCGAGGCTGGACGGGATGAACTGCTGGCCGCCGAAACCGGGGTTGACGCTCATCACCAGGACGAAGTCGACATCCGCCAGGACCCACTCGATGGTCGCTAGGGGCGTGGCCGGGTTGAGGACCACACCGGCCTTGACACCGGCTTCGCGGATGAGTTGCACGCTGCGGTGGAGGTGGACGCAGGCCTCGACCTGCACGGCGATCAAGTCGGCCCCGGCGCGGGCGAAGTCGGCGATGTAGCGCTCCGGAGCGTCGATCATCAGATGGACGTCCAGGGGCAGTTTTGTCACCCGTCGCACGGCTTCCACCACCAGGGGGCCCATGGTGATGTTGGGGACGAAATGGCCGTCCATGACGTCGATGTGAATCCAGTCGGCGCCGGCGGCTTCAACGGCGCGGATCTCCTCGCCCAATCGGCTGAAATCGGCGGAAAGGATCGAGGGGGCGATTAGGCTCATGCGGCAATCTCCTTCACACGTCGGTTGCGCGGCGCCTGACCCCGGCCGGCTTTGGACCGGCGAGGGCGGGCGTGCGGTTAGGGAAGTTAACACCCGCGCGGCCTAAAAAGCAATCTCGGGCCGCCGGTTTTCAGTCTTCAAGCCAGCGGCCGCTCACCGGCTCTTCATCCAGGTAGACCACGATGCTGGGGTAGGCTTCGGCGGGGATCAGCAGCCAGATTTCCTGACCCGGCCGAAAGTAATCGTTCACCAGGTCCGTGCCGATGCCATAGAGCCTGCAATGCACCCGCACCCGCTGTTTGAGAAACCCCTCGGGCAGGCGGAAGCGAAAGAGGCGCCCTTCGGCGGTTTCCGATGGCCCCGCAGGGTCTGCCGGCGCCGCGCGGCGGTTGACGACCAGTTCGACCGCGGCGCCGGCGGTCACCCGCGAGCCTTTGGCCGGGTCCTGGCCGATCACGACGTTGAGGGGGTGATCGGGATCGAAGCGCACCGACACCTGCCCGGCGCTCAGATGGCTGCGCTCGCAGAGCAGAATGGCGTCGTCCAGCCCCAGCCCGCTCAGATCCGGCATCGCATAGGCTGCCGGCCGGGGGCCGGCGCTGACCAGCAGGTCCGCGCAACGGTCGTGGCGGACGCTGCTGCCGGCAGCCGGCACCTGGGCCAAAACGCCGTCGGCGAACATGCGCGGGCTGAAGACCCGGCTGAGGTGGCCGAGGCAAAGCCCGTTTTCCTCCAGAATCAGTCGCGCCTGCTGGCTCGAAAGGCCCGTGAGGGCGGGCATCACCAGGGTCTCCGGGCCCTTGGAGACGATCAGGCGGACATCCCGCCCCTTTTTGATCTCAGTGCCCGGCGCGGGGTCTTGAAAGAGCACACTGTGCTTGGGGGCTTGGGGGTTGAATTCGGAGCCCGGGACGCGGGTGTTGAGCCCCAGGTCACTTAAGACCTCCAGGGCGTAGACCACGTGCCGGCCGACCAGCTCGGGGACCACCACCGTGTCCTGACCGCGAATAATCAAAGTCAGGCTCAGGTAGGCGCTGACACCGGCCAGGCCCACAAAAACCCCGCCGAGAACCAGGAATTTGAGCATTCGCGGCATCACGGCAAACGCCTCAGGCGGACGGCGAAGAACCCGTCCATGTGGTGGCGGTGGGGCAGGCTGCGCAGGGCGCCCGCGGCATCCATCAGACCGCCGGCCACCAGGGGGACGTCCGCCCCGGGCCGGGCCAGGTCAAAAGCGGGGTGGGCGCTGAGAAAGGCCGAGATGACTGCATCGGTTTCCTCCGGCTCCATGCTGCAAACCGCATACGCAAGCCAGCCGCCGGGTCTGACCAGGGGGGCCAAGTTTTTCAGAAAGCCCAGCTGGCGCTTCCGGTAGCGGTCCAGGTTGGCGCGATCGTCAGCCCATTTGGTGTCCGGGTTGCGCTGCAGCACACCCAGGCCCGAGCAGGGCGCGTCCAGCAGCACCCGGTCAAAGGGCTTGGCGCCGAGATTGTCGGCCGACTGCGAGAGATCGTGGGGGCTGATCGCAACGCAGGTGACCCCCAGCCGCTGAAGCTCGGTTTCGAGTTCCGCCAGCCGCCGACCGTCGTTGTCCAGGGCCACGAGGTCGCCGCGGTTCTGCATCCGCTGGGCGATGTGGCCGGTTTTGCCGCCCCGACCGGCACAAGCGTCCAGCACCCGCTCCCCCG
>JBAPYE010000567.1:0-6123 GCA_049284575.1 Desulfobacterales bacterium | reverse complement strand
GCCTTGAATCGCCCGGTTGTTTCCCGGGGCGATTCCGGCGGGGGAGGTGGGTATGCTCAAACTTCTCAAAGTCAGCGCCGTTTTAGTGGCCCTGCTGGCGGTTTGGCTGGGGGGGATTTTTCTCTTTTTCCCTGGGTGGGTTTACGACGGCGCGGTTTTCCTCAACCGCTGGCGCGCCGCTCTGCGCCCGGCGGTGGTGACGGTAGACGGGGTCGACTGGGCCTACCTTGTCGGCGGCCAGGGCGAGCCCCTGGTGCTGGTGCACGGCTTTGGCGCCGACAAGGACCACTTCGGCCCGCTGCTCGGCGCCTTAAGCAGCCGTTACCGTTTGATCGTGCCGGATTTGCCGGGATTCGGTGAATCCAGCCGCAAGGCGTCCCTGGCTTACGACATCCCCAGCCAGGTCGACCGGTTCGAGAGGTTTATCCACGCCTTGGGGCTTGAAGACTTTCACCTGGCGGGGGCCTCCATGGGGGGCTACCTCGCGGCCTACTATGCCGCCGATCACCCGGATAAGGTCAAAAGCCTTCTGCTGATGGCGCCTGCCGGGGTCCTGCCTCCCACTTTCGGGAAGCTGCAGCAGATTTATGAACGGGAGGGGCGCATACTGCTGCTTTACCGCAGCCTCCCGGAGTTCGACGATTTCATGCGGCTGATCTTTTATCGTCCGCCCTGGGTGCCGACCCCGATCAAGCGCCATCTGGTTGAGCGCCACAGCCAGGCCCACGCGCTGCTTCTCAAGATTCTGACGGATTTGGTGAACGGGGGCATGGGGCTGCTGGAAGGCCGCCTGGAGCAGATCGCCTGTCCGACCCTGGTGGTCTGGGGACGCGAGGACCAGGTGCTGCCGGTGGCCAGCCTGGCGCGTTTTGTCGCAGAAATACCCCGCAACCGGGGTGAGATCATCGACAACTGCGGCCATGTGCCGTATCTTGAAAAATTGGTTCAAACCATTTCACTGTACCGTGACTTTCTAAGTTCCGTGAATTAGATCACGGTGGGGTGCCCCTGCGGCCCGCCGCGCTGGAGACCTTTGCAGATGGCAGCGATTTGCATGCGCCTGTTGGCGCTGCTCCTTTTTTTCCTGACGGGACTTTTACCGGCGGTGGCTTTGGCGATCGGCCTGCACCATCGCCTGAATGTTCACCTGGCGCCCGACCGGCAGCAGGTGACAGCCGAGGACCGCATTCGGCTGACAGGGGAGGGCAGCCGCAGGGTGACCTTTGTTCTTTCACCACGGGCTGCCGTGACCGCCGTCCGGGTGGACGGCCGCCCGCAGACCGTCGATTTCAGTGGCGGGCGCCTGCGGGTGCCGGTGCCGGGGGCCACTGCAGACGGGCCGCTGGAAGTCGCGATCCACTATACGGCGGTCTTCGACGACCCGGTGCCGGTGCTGCCCGCCAACACCGACAACCCGGGCTACGGGGTCAGCGGCAGCATTTCCCCCGAGGGCACATTTCTGTTGGCCGGCGCCGGCTGGTACCCCCGGGTGCCGGGGCGGGCAGACACCTTCGAGTTGACGGTCAGTGCCCCTGCCGGTACGTTGGCAGTGACCGCCGGCCGTGATCTGGGGGCGGAGACCCACGGGGGTCGCAGCGTGTCGCGCTGGAAGATCGACCAGCCCCTGGAGGGTCTGGCCCTTTCCGCCGGCCCTTACCGGGTAGAGCGCCGAACGGCCGGCGGCCTCAGCGCAGCGGTTTATCTCTTCGCCCCCAACCTGGATCTGGCGGATGCCTACCTCGACGCCAGCCTGGAGTTCATGGCGCTATATCAGGAGCGTTTCGGTCCTTACCCTTTTCCACAGTTTGCCGTCGTGGAAAACTTTTTCCCCACCGGTTACGGATTCCCGGGCTACACCCTGATGGGCGGGCAGGTGCTGCGCCTGCCGTTTATCATCGCCACCAGCCTGGGCCATGAAATCGCCCACTGCTGGTGGGGCAACGGGGTTTACGTGGACCCCCGCGGCGGCAACTGGAGCGAGGGGCTGACCACCTATGTGGCCGACTATGCTTACAGAGAACGGCAGGGGCCCGAAGCGGCCCGTGAATACCGCCGCGAGCTGCTGCGCAGCTACGCCACCCTGGCCCCGCCGGAGCGGGAGTTTGCCCTGTGGCGCTTCACCCAGCGGGTCGACCCGCTTTCCAAGACGGTGGGCTACGACAAGGGGGCCCTGGTCTTCCACATGCTGCGCAGGCAGGTGGGGGATACCGTCTTCGACCGGGCCCTGCGGGACTTCTACCAAACCTATCGTTTTCGGCGCGCCGGCTGGCAGGATCTGCGAGCGGTGTTTGAAAAGCATTCCGGGGAGGCATTGGGGGTGTTTTTCGACCAGTGGGTGCGGCGCGCCGGCGGGCCGCAGCTGGCGCTGGCGAACGTCACCCTGACGGCGGCGCAAAACGGCTACCGGGTGGCCGGGGAACTCACCCAGAAGTCCCCCCATTACCGCCTGGATGTCCCCCTGACCGTGTTCACGGCCACCACCCGCACAACCCGGAGCCTGACCGTGACCGGCGCCGTCACCCCGTTTGCGCTTTCCCTGGCCGAGCGCCCCCTGCGGCTGGTCGTCGACCCCGGTTTCGACCTGTTTCGGCGGCTGTCTGAAGAGGAAATCCCGCCCACCGTCAACACCCTCAAGGCCGCCCAACAGCCCCTGGTGGTATTGCCGGACGATCCTGCGCCGGCGCTCGAGGCCGCCGCGGACCTTCTGGTGCGATCCCTCGGGCTGCAAAAGCCGCGGCTGGTGCGGGCGGCGGCGCTCAGCCCGGACCTCTGGCGCACCCGCTCGGTGCTGTGGGTCGGGACGCCTCCGGTAGACGGCCTGCTGGACGGGCGGCCGCCCGAACTGGCAGTGGGGCCCAACGAATTTGCCGTTGCCGGGCGGCGCTATGCCGGCGCGGCGGACACCCTCTTTGCGGTCTGGCCCCACCCCCGGGCAGCAGCCGGGGTGGTGGCTGTTTTCCTGCCCCTTGCGCAGACCGATGCGGCCCTGGTGGCCCGCAAGATCACCCACTACGGCAAATACAGTTACCTGGTGTTCACGGGCGGCGCCAATCAGGCCAAGGGCACCTGGCCGGCCGCGCGCTCGCCTGTGGTGCAGGTCTGGCCATGAGATCCGAACACACAGAAAGGAAAAGCGATGCCCAATAAACGCACCTGCCGTATCCTCTGTCTCTGCTGGCTGCTGGCGGCAGCCCCGGCAGCGGCCGTCGACCGGCTCTACGATCTCAACCGCGGGGCGACCGTGACCCTCGAGGAAGCCCTGCCGCAGCTGCTGTCAAAGCGTATGGTGGTGGTGGGCGAGCAGCACAGCGAGGTGCTGCATCACGAGATGCAGCGCAAGGTCATCGCGGCCCTGGACGCCGCCGGCGAGCCGGTGGCCGTGGGCCTGGAGATGTTCCGACGCGAGAGCCAGGCGGACCTGGACCGGTGGGTGGCCGGAGAGCTCTCGCCGGCGGAGTTTGAAAAAGCCTACTACCGCAACTGGAACTACCCCTGGGCGGCCTACCGACCGGTGTTTGATTACGCCCGCGAAAACGGGGTGCCCCTGGTGGGGCTGAACGTCGCCGGCGGCATCACCCGGCAGGTCGCCCGCGGCGGGTTCCAGTCGCTTTCGGCCATGCAGCGCGGCCAGCTGCCGGCGGCCGTGACCTGCGAGGTGGACGCCGCCTACATGGACTACATTCGGCAGGCTTTCGGGGCCCATGCCCACGGGGGCATGGATTTCACGAATTTTTGCGAGGCGCAGCTGGTGTGGGACAAGAGCATGGCCCTGCATGCGATCGCCTATCTCCAGGGGCGCCCGGACGCCCGGATGGTGATCCTGACCGGCATCGGCCATGCCTGGAAGCCGGGCATTCCGGCCCAGATCGCGGCCTACGGCGGCCTTTCGGCGGCGGTGATCCTGCCGGAGGTGCCGGGCAACATCGCACCCGGGCGCACCGACGCCGCAGTGGCCGATTTTATCTTTCTGATGCCGTGAGCGTGTGGTCGATTTTTTTTGGCGTGAGACGGCCGGTTGCCAAAAGCAGGCTTCAGAGGGCGCCGGCGTTCAAAATACCGGCTGATGGGGCCCGGCGGCTGGAAGGCTGAACCGGGGGGCGGGTTCAGGCCGTCAGAAGCATCCCTTCGCGCGCCACGAGGATTTCCGGCGCCCCGGACGGCTGCCGGGCGGCGCGAAATTTTTCCTCCAGCGCCTGCAGTTCCTCGTCCCGACGGTCGGGATCGTGATGGAAAAGAACCAGTTTTTTAACCCCGGCCCGCTGCGCGGTTTCGATGGCGTGCTCCATCGGGGAGTGCCCCCAGCCGCTCTTGCCGCCGGTGTATTCCCGCAACGTGTACTGGGCGTCATGGATGAGGATGTCCGCGCCCTGGAAAAAGGTCAGCAGGGCCGCATTGGCATCCGCCACCGCCCGCGCGCCTTCCTCGCAGACCACCGGGTCATAGCCGGGGGAGGCGGGGTCGTCGCTGAACACATTCTGAAACGGCTCGGTATCGTAGCCCGTGCAGAGCACCTTGCCGCCGAACTCGAAACGGTACCCTAAACACAGCAGGGAGTGGTTGAGATACTTGGTTTTGATGCGCAGACCGTCGCTGAAGCGCATTTCCCCCTCCCGCAGCTGATGATAGCTGATGGCGGCCGACAGCTCGCTGTGACGCACGGGAAAGTAGCGGTAGCTCAGCTGGTCTCCCACGATCCGATCCAGGGTGTCGTCTTCGTAGGTTATCGGCCCGTAGACCTTGAGACGGGTGTTCGGCCGGTAGATGGGATCGAAAAAGGGAAACCCCATGATGTGATCCCAGTGGGTGTGGGTCAGAAAAATCTCCGCCTCGAGGGGGCCGCTGCGGCTGCGGATCAGATGCCCCCCGAGGCTGCGGATGCCGGAGCCGGCATCGATGATGATCACCCGGTCGCTGCCGTTCAGGCGCACCTCCAGGCAAGCCGTGTTGCCGCCGTAAACGACGGTGTCCCGGCCCGGGCTGGCCACCGACCCCCTCACCCCCCAGAATTGCACCTGCATGCCGATCTCCTTGGCGGCTGCGGCCGCTCAGCCGGCCACTCTCAGAAACACCAGGGCCCGGTCGATTTCGGCCTTGATCTCCTGCTCGACGCTGTCGAGGTAGTCCAGCGTGATGCCCAGACCGCTGAGAATCTTATCGGCGACGCGCAGCGGGCAGCAGTTGCCTGAAAACCCGAGCCCTTTGACATTCACATAATAATCGGCCAACGCCACCGAAAAGATGATCTCGCTGTTGCTGCCTTCGGGCCCCTCCAGGGCGTGATGAAAAAAAAGCGTGTCGCTGATGTCCGCCCCAAGCTGCCAGTTGTCGGTGATCAAACGGCCGACATCGGCGTGGTCGATCCCGAAGGAAGCCTTTTCGGCCGTGTGCAGCGGCAGGTTCTCGCTGCGGGAGCGGTGGATGATCGCCTGGTAGTCTTGGGAGAACCGGTTGTTGAGAGGAATCTTGCCCAGATCGTGGAGCAGACCGGCGATAAAATATTCCTCCAGGCGACTGCGGGCCACCCCCCGCTTGCGGGCGATGAGCTTGGAGGCCACCCCGACGCTAAGCGAGTGGCGCCAGAAATCGTCCATGTTGAGGGCCTGAAAATTGCGGCGATTGCCCAGGGTGCTCAGCACGGCCGTGCTGAGCACCAGGTTTTTGACCGTGTTGATCCCCAGCATGATGATGGCCCTGACCAGCGAGGTGATCTCCTGCACCAGGCCGTAATAGGCCGAGTTGATCAGGCGCAGCACCTTGCCCATCAGGACCGGGTCCAGGCTGATGATCTTGTTGAGGTCGGCCGGGGTTGCGTTCGGGTCGTTGCAGATCGCCAGCACCTTGGTGACCGTCACCGGCAGGGGCGGCATTTTGGTGATGTAGCGTTGAATGATGGTCAGTCGCTCTTCAGGCGTCATGGGCCTCCGGGAAACCACAGGGGCTAACTGCCGGCCAGCATCGGGCCGGCCACGGCCGCGGCCCGCTCGGGCCCGAACAGCTGCGCCGTCAGCTCCAGGGCGAATTCCAAGGCGGTTCCCGGCCCCTGGCTGGTGATGCAGTTGCCGTCCACGACCACGCGCCCCCCAGGGCCCGCCGCGGGGTCCAGGCGGTCGGCCAGGGCCGGGT